>JBFHER010000098.1:0-12445 GCA_041584055.1 Bacteroidales bacterium | reverse complement strand
TGTTGATCGGCTCAACGACCCTAATATCGATGGCATCTTTATCGATAAGGCAACAGGAGGTGAAGAGGCATTGCTGAATGACGACGGCGACATACAAACCCATGAGAACAGAGTGAAGTCATACCTCAGCATTTGGGAGCGTATGCCGCAAGGCAAGGTGCTAACAGGCAACATCCTGCGTACAGATCGGCAGGGGGGAAGCCGTGAGCTTTTGCATATCTTTAACAGTGCCTATTCGGAAGGCTGGAAAGGTGGGAACAGTGACGGATTGGTTGAAATGACTACTGCAGAAGGCATTAGCCACAGTCTGCAGATGTTTCGTGAGGCTGCAGTGAAAGGTATGATGGTAAGTCCGAATCATGCGAATATAAATCATTTTATTCTGACTGCCGATGAGGCAGTGATGATGATTGATAACGGCAAAATGGATGAATTGATACGCATCATTCAGGACGAAATACAGCTCCCTTTGGCGTACTACTTAATTTTCGCTGAACCGTATAATTATTTCAGTTTCCAAATCGCTACAAGTTCTTCATACCCTGAGATTGTGTGGAATCCAAAGCCTTTTGTTCCTGAATTTAAAAATCCGTTGGGAGATCCCCTGGGCCCACCGAAGCAAGAAGGGTACATTTTTACCCGTTCATATGAGCATGTGGATGTGTGGCTTGATGTTGAAACCGAAGAATGCAGGTTGACCTGGGACTGGATGCCTGTGGCTGACCCACAAAATGTTGAGTTGGCGCCAAACAAGTCAACCGAAATAACCTTAACAGGTTCTAACTCGCTGGGATCTGATCTTGGTTTTATCGTCACCAACCAACCCATGAATGGTGTACTCTATGGTACGGCACCGGAGCTGGTATATATTCCCAATACAGACTTTGTTGGTACAGACAGCTTTTTGTTTGTCACGGAAAACGAAATGGCTATGAGCCGGAAAGCAAAGGTCACAGTTACAGTTGGTGGAGGCACGCTAATAGCAATGAACATGGAAGATTTAACAGCCATAAATACCCCGCTAAACATTATGCTGGGGGGCTATGATCCAAATGGTACAGGGAACCTGGTTTATAGTATCGTGAGTCCTCCTAAAAATGGTACACTTAGTGATGCATTACCGGATATAACGTATACACCAAACTGGAATTTTATTGGAATAGACAGCTTTAGTTATCGTGTTAACAATGGTACGCTTGACAGCGAGCCGGCTACTGTATTGATTACTGTGAGTGGTACAGGAAGTCTAGTATATTCTTTTGACAATCCCGACAATATTTCGGGAACTGCAAACAACATGGTTTACAGTGCTCCGGACATGAACACCTTTCGTACGGTGTCGGTGAGCCCACTTGAGCTTGCGGATGGCACAGATGGAAATCACGGTCGTATTTTGCAGGATGGCGGCGATTCGCCTGAGGCCTGGGTGGTGGCACAAGATGGGGTTCCGGTGGAAATTAAGTTTACCCTTCACATTGATTCAACATTGAATGTTACGTTTAATGATATCTCTTTTGATGTTGCCTACTGGAACGCTTATGGTAACGCAACAACATACAATTGGAAGTTCAGTACTGTGGTGGGGTCAAAATCACTCAACCTTAGCTCATCGGAAATATATGAACACCCGGGCTGGTTTGCGGTCTCGTCCTACCAAAAGTTTCCGGGTTCGGGAAACATCGATTTATCCGGCTTATCAGATTTGTCGAACACCTCGGTGACTTTTTTATGGCAATTTTATGCAAGCAAGGGGGGCAATTTTAACAAAAGACGCATGGCACTGGACAATGTACGTATCAATGGAACCATGGCTGCCAAAGATACAACCGTTTCAATTTCAGCCCCAGGATTGACCTCACAGTCGGTAAAGGTTTTTCCAAATCCATCGGGTGGGCAAATAAACGTGTTTGTTGAGAATAGCAATTCCAATATCATTGAAATTGTGGATTTATACGGCAGGACAATTTACATAAAAAACGATGCTTCAGATTACATGAAGATTGACCTGAGCAACTATCCCCAAGGGCTATATTTGGTAAAAGTAAATTATAAGACTGTTGAAAAAGTAGTCATTGAATAGGAGTTCACGGTCAAACATTAGATCGTAGTGCCAATGTGCTTACCCTACAGACTTAATTTATCTTATGCTGGCTTAGGCGCACATATGGGTCGTACCTATGTTGCGCATCATAAAATAAGGAACGATGATATTGAGAGCTTTTCCATTTCACACCTAGCACTGTTCAAAAAAGTAACTCACAAAAGTAATTTTGCCTTGCATTGAGACGTACAACATAAATAAAGAGTATAAAGTTCCTCTTTTCAAAGTAGGGCACAAACAAAACAATGTTCCTTTTCTTATTCCCCCTGGCAGCTGAAATGTCAGAGCACATTTTTTTGATGTCAAATTTAAAATCCACAAAAAAAAATTTATTGTAACTTGCCAAATCTTTATTGAAGATACTTTTTGAAGGCATGAAGATTCTTTGTTTAATCACTCTATTAAATTTTTTTTCAGGCAATCCGGGCGATTTTGTTTTTAAGCAGATTGCCCAAAGCGAAAAGTTACCGTCAAATTCAATTAATACAATTTATCAGGATTCACAAGGGTTTATGTGGCTTGGAAGCAACATAGGCTTAAGTAAATATGATGGTTATGGTGTTTATAATTTTAAAACAAATTCTTCTGATACAAAGGCATTAAGCAATTATTTCATTACAGATATATTGGAAGATACAATTCCCGGAAACCTGTGGATAGCGACCCGGGACGGATTAAATTATTATGATTGCTCAAAGAATGAATTTTCCGAATTTTGTTTGGATGATATTGATAAAGATGCTAGCGTCTATACTGACATTCGAAGTCTTTTTTGGGATCAACAGAATAATTTATGGTTGGGGACGACCAATGGTGTTGTGTGTATAGATAATCAACAAAGTGTGTCTGTGATTTTTAATCCTCACATTAGCGAAGGGACAACCACACGTTATATTAGTGACATTGAATACTGGAAAAACGACTTGTACTTTGTTGCAAGCACAAATGGATTGTATACTTTAAATAAAAATGATCATACTTATACAAAAATTATCAACGAGGAAATATTATCCTTATTAAAAGACAACAACGAAAATTTCTGGTTCGGAACCCGTAATAATGGCGTGTGGTGTTTTCCTGCTAACACGGACAAAGGATATGGACACTATACGGCAAAAAACAGCACATTAAAAAACGGTTTGATTTCATCCATTGCCGAGGATAGTCTTGGACAAATTTGGTTTTCTGAGCGAGGCAATGGCATTTCTATATTTAATCCAGTAAAAAAGGATTGGATCGAATTGAAAAGTAGTCTGTACAATAAAGATGGTATTAAAAGTGATGTAAACAATAAAATATACATTGATCGACAGAAGAATGTATGGATCGGTTCTTTTGATGCCGGGATCTATTTCCTTGATAATAATAAAAAGGCCTTTCGTTTATTTCAATTTAACTATTCAAAAAATGGGCTTAAGAACAATAACATTCGCTCCATGTTTCAGGATAGTGATGGTGATATTTGGATTGGAACCAAAGTAGATGGATGCCTGAGTAAATTTGATCCATCTAAAGGGACTTTTGAACATTTCGAGCATGACGCAAATAATACGGAAAGTTTAAATGATGGATATGTGTTATGCATTACAGAATTAAAGCCGGGCTATATTTTGGCTGGGACTTTACAAGGTGGTTTAAATGTGCTTGATAAAAAAACAGGTAAATTTAAACATGTCACACATGACCCAAGTAACACAAACACGGTTTCGAATAGTGCCATTTACTCTTTGCTTAAGGATTCTAAAGGAAGGGCCTGGATAGGGACCGGTTGGGCCGGGGTGGATGTTTTTAACGAAAACATGACTAAATTGCACTCCTTTCATCATAAGCCCGAAGATCCAAGTTCATTGTTAGGAAATCGCATAAGAAGCATTTTTGAGGATAGGGGACATCACATTTGGATTGGAACGGATGCGGGCTTGAATCGATACAATGAGGATTCAAAAAGTTTCAAACGTTTTTACTCATTTGAAAATGATACAAATAGTTTAAGTCATAGTGACGTTAGCTGCATTTATGAAGATACGAAAGGAAGATTTTGGGTTGCGACCCAGGGAGGTGGATTGAACTTAGTGGATCGGGAAAAGGAATCCTTCGTTCATTACACTGAAAAAGATGGTCTGGCTAGTAATAATATCAGAGGAATGGTGGAAGATGATTCTGGAAATCTGTGGCTAAGTACAACAAATGGGATTTCAAAATTTACACTCTCCGATGATGTAACAAAAATACCTGTACCAAACTTCAGAAATTACGATGTTAAAGACGGGCTGCAGGGAAACGAGTTTACAATAAATGCATCTTTAAAAACGAAAAACGGTGAAATCCTGTTTGGAGGAAACCATGGTTTTAATATTTTTAAGCCGGAAGCAGTTAAAGACAATCAACACAAACCACAAGTCCATTTTGTTGATTTTAAGCTGTTTAATGAGTCTGTTGAGATTGGTGCCAAAGATTCGATACTAAAAAATCATATTAACAATACTCAACGCTTAACACTAAATCATAAGCAGTCAATTTTTTCAATCGCCTATTTAGCGATAAATTATTCCTCTCCGGAAAAGAATCAGTATGCTTTTAAAATGGATGGCTTAGAAGATTCCTGGAATTATGTTGGTAATAAAAGAGAAGCGACCTATACAATTCTGAATCCAGGCACCTATACTTTTATGGTTAAGGCTTCAAACAATGACGGTTTGTGGAATGAAGAAAGCATTTCATTGGAAATTAAAGTACTACCTCCACCCTGGATGACTTGGTGGGCTTATTTAACTTATTTCATACTTATTTTGGCACTCATTTTATACCTGAGGTATAACGCGTTGAGAAAAATTAAGGAAGAAAAAGAGCACGAACTAAACCAGCTAAAACTTAAGTTCTTTATTAATATTTCACATGAGTTTAGAACTCCGCTTACCTTGATTTTAAATCCGCTTGATAAATTAAGCTCTAAAAGTGATGCACATATAATTGATAAATCGCTTAAGAGTATTAAACGAAATGCCAGCCAGTTATTGAGATTGGTGAATCAGCTTCTGGAACATCGGAAAACCGAGTTAGGGATGATCACCTTAAACAAAACCAATACTGATGTTGTGACATTTACAAAAAACGTTTTCAACTTGTACGAAGATGTCGCGGCGTCTAAAAATATTAAGTTGGCGTTTAAAAGCTCCATGAGTTCATTGGAAATGATGGTGGATAAAGACAAGTATGAGATAATTTTGCATAATCTATTATCCAATGCCATAAAATTTACGAAACATGGGACCGTCCGTATTCATATATCAAAATCAACCAGCCCTTCTAAAAAAGAGATCGTTCGATTATTTAAAAAGAAGAAGCTGGCAAGTTATGTCGAAATTACAGTGCGTGATACAGGCGTTGGCTTATCAAAAAAACAAATAAATAATATTTTCGAACGATTCTATCAGGTAGATGAAACAAAACCAGGAACCGGATTAGGATTAAATTTCGTAAAAAGTTTAGTGGAATTGCATGGCGGTGAGATACTTGTTGAGAGTGAGGAGCACAAAGGAAGTGCTTTCATTTTAAGGTTGCCTATAACAAAACTCATTTCCAAAAATAATAGGACTCAGGAAAGTGATCTTAAGATTGATAGGCACGTGTTTAGTTTCAGCGAAATAGAATCACTTTCATCTGACATAGAGACGCTTGATGCGTATGTTAATGAGTTGGAGGACAACCGAATTAACAAGTCATCTGTTGTGAGCAAAAAACCCTTGCTGCTTATTGTGGAGGATAACAGAGAATTAAGAAGTCAATTAAAAGATAAGTTTAACTCTTACTTTAGGATACAGGAGGCTAAAAATGGAGAGGAAGGCTGGCAAAAAACCTTGAGATATTATCCCGATATTATTATATCAGATATCGTAATGCCTGTGATGGATGGCATTGAATTATGCAAAAAAGTAAAAACAAGCATAAAGACAAGCCATATCCCTGTAATCCTGTTGACAGCTAAAAATTTAGTGCAAAATGAAATAGAGGGATTTAAAACAGGTGCTGATGACTATATTTCTAAGCCTTTTAATATGCAGTTATTGTTCGTCCGTGTTACAAATTTGATTGCAAGCAGAAAAAAAATGAAGGAGAAATTTTCTTCTTCACGAATTATATTGCCGGCAAAAGATTTTACCACCAATAATTTAGATGAAGCGTTTCTGGATAACGTTTCCGATATAATTTTGAAAAATATTACGAATACTGCTTTTAACCCTCTACTACTTGCAGAGAAATTGGGGACCAGTTCGTCAAATCTGTATAAGAAATTAAATGCACTTACCGGCAATAGCCCAAGTAAATTTATTCGTGATGTAAAACTGAAATATGCTGCCGAATTGCTTTTAACAAAGCAATATTCAGTAAAAGAAATCTGCTACAAAATGGGTTTCAAATCTCCATCATATTTTAGTAAAACATTTCGGGAGTTATTTGATCAGACACCTTTGGAATACATTGATAGTCATGTGGATAATGACTCTGGCAGATCAGAAAAGTAATAATTTATTATAGTCTATTACCAATAAATCATATTCAATTTACCTCATATTTTCTACATTTCGCGAAGGAAGGTATATGTTTGTGTATATTTTAAATCCATAAAAGCGAAATGATACAAATTAAGAACAACTTTAAGACTAGCATATTCTCTGTTTTATGCATGAGTATTTTATTGGTATTTGTTGGATGCAATCATTCAGCAAAGACTGGCAAAGTCGCTGATCATACCCCAATTATTCCACCAGAACCCCGTTTGCAGATGGACATCGCTACGGGCAGTCCTGATCTGCAATGGTGGCGCGATGCTAAAACAACAAGAGAAGAACGCTTAGACGATTGGCGGGATGCCCGCTTTGGTTGTTTCATTCACTGGGGTGCATCTGCAGTCCTTGGAAGCACCTGGAAAGGAAAAGCCTACCGTGGTTATGGAGAGCACATCCAACGCATGGCAAAAATCCCGTGTGATGAATACCGGCGAGACGTTGTTGGGAGCTTTAATCCAACGAAATTTGATGCGGATGAGTGGGTGAAAACCATTAAAGCAGCCGGGATGCGCTACGTGATCATTACAGCAAAACACCATGATGGCTTTGCTATGTTTGATTCAGATGCCAGCGATTATAATATTGTTGACGCCACTCCTTTTGGGCGTGATCCCATGGCGGAGCTTAAAGCAGCATGTGATAAAAACGGACTGAAATTTGGATTTTATTATTCACATGCCTTCGACTGGGGAGAAGAAGATGGCCCTGGGAATGATTGGGATTATGAAAATCCGGGTGGCGACAAACATTTATTTGCAACAAGAGACACGAAATGGTTTGATGAGCACCCTGAGATTGCCCCCCGAATTCGTAAATATGTAGATGGGAAATCAATACCACAGGTGGTAGAACTTATCGAAAAGTATGATCCTGATTTCTTATGGTTTGACACACCCCATAAACTCCCGCCCGAAGAGAATCTTCGTATTTTAAAAGCTGCCCGTACCACAAAACCAGACATCGTCATCAACAGTCGTGTCGTATCCGGATATGATGGTGGGCCGGAGCATTTTGGTGATTATGCAAGCACGGGCGATCGTGCCGTTGACTTTCCAACAAAAGAAGGCGATTGGGAAGCCATTCCAACCACCAATGAATCGTACGGTTATAATGCCACAGACGATAGTCATAAAACACCTGAATTTCTTGTTCGCGTATTGGTAAAAGCAG
Organism: Bacteroidales bacterium; assembly: GCA_041584055.1. Taxonomy (GTDB): domain Bacteria; phylum Bacteroidota; class Bacteroidia; order Bacteroidales; family UBA5342; genus JBFHER01. The sequence continues at coordinate 4,606 of JBFHER010000098.1, read as the reverse complement.
TCGCAAGAGGTGGAAACATGCTTCTGAATATTGGTCCGAAAGGCGATGGGATAATAGATGCTACAGATGTTAATATTCTTCAGGGCATTGGCCGGTGGATGGATGTGAATGAAGCAAGTATTCGTGGCACAGTTCGTACAACACTCCCCGTACAGGCATGGGGTGAATCCACTCGGAAGGGAAATACGCTTTACCTGCACGTTTTTGATTGGCCGGCAGACGGGATACTTCAGTTAGGGGGCTTTTTAGGTCAGGTGAAGAAGGCATGGCTTCTCTCAGATAAAAATCAAAGCGCGCTATCACATCAACGCACAGATCCCAAAACGATCGCTTTTGAGGTTCCGGCAAAAGCTCCTGATATGGCGAGCAGTGTGATCGTTGTTGAGGTGGACGATGCTGAGAACGTTGATTCCCATCGCCTGATTTCAACAAGCCAGGATAATATGCTCCGTGCTTTCGATGGCATTGCTGTTGGTGGTGAATTTAAATATGGAAATGGTAAAATAACAAACAATGGGGTTTCCGGTTGGAAGCAGAAAGATCAGGCCATGACCTGGCCGGTATATCTTACTGAAGCAGGAAAATTTAAAGTCTTTGCCGAATATAAACCATACAGACAATCCAATAAGTTTACTGTTGAAGTTGGCACGGCAGCACTATCGGATACGACAATAAGCAATGGGAAAGATTATATTATGCATGAGCTTGGAACAATGAATCTTTCATCAGGAAGTCAGACGATTAAAATATACGCTGATGGAATTCCTAAGGAGGATCTGATGGAATTACGCGCATTGCATTTTGTACCAATAATTACAAAATAATGAAAAAACAAAATCTTTTAATGATGATAGCTTTTTGTATGCTATCATTTTATTCATCAAAGGCACAAACCATAGTTAATTCACTTTCTGAACTTCGTGCAGCGGTACAGCAGAGCAATCAAACTATAGTGATGACTCCAGGTAACTATAACCTGGAGGATCTGAGCAGCAGCGTTAGAAATATTGAATGCTCTGGCTCCAACAATATTGTTGACCTGCGAGGTGTTTATATAAAGGTCCCCGTTGGCAGTGTAAGTGATCGCTACATCATCATTTCAGGCAATAACAATACTTTAAGAGGCTTGGAAGTTGAAGACACCTATCAAAACGGGATGACCGAGGTAACGGATTTTAGTGCTTACAACAAGGATCGTGGCAGCTCCACTGTTTGTAAAGGTCTTAGGGGTGCTCCCGACATTACGATTACCGGAAATGACAACCTGTTAGTTGGATTTAAATTAACAGTAAGAGGTTCATATCCTTATGGATATGGTAGTATGTATGGTATTGGTGTTGATAAGGTTTTCTTTTTGGACAAACGCTGCGGAATAAATATAACCGGGGTAGGAAATACTATCGACAGCACAGAAGTTCAGCAAAGGGCTTTTGGGCATGGAATATACATGCAGGGAGATGCTGATAAAACGGTGATAAAAAACACGCTGGTAGAAGGTAGAACGCGTGCATATGCTGAACTATACGAAGAAACTGAAACGTATGACTTACCTTATCTATCCGATTATGTAATGCCATTTGAAGGCAATAGACCCATTCCAAGGGATGAAGTATTCTCCCTTTCTGAAGATGGATTTAGATCGTACGGCCAAACAGGGAGCGTTACTTTGGAGAATTGTACAGCAAAAATGATGAGGGGTGGTGTAAGGCTCTATTTAGCTTCATCTGCTACAGTAACCAATTGTAAGTCTATTGATTGTGGTTTGACTAATTATAATGTAACAAACAATGGTAAAATTATTAACTCATCTGGTAATTTCGCCTTCGACAATTTGCTTGATTTTCCTTTAACCAGAAGCAATACAAATATCGAGATGACAATCATACCATCACCCCATGCTACTGGACCTCATAATATTGCTGATATAGAAGGAAATAGTCATACCATTGTATTTCATCGCACCCCAGGACCGCTTGATCCTAATCTTCGTCCTATTGTAGTGAAAGGTGATAATTCGACAATTACAAACGAAACGGAGTACCCGATAGTTCTTGAAGCATCTGCCAGTGGGAATACCATCATCAGTTGTGGTGTAGTGATCGATAATGGTTCGGGCAATAAGGTTACACAAACGAACTGTACCTTTGATGCCTTCTCAACCATTGAGGCGGAAGATTATACAGCAATGTTGGGAGTAGAAACAACAGCAACAACTGATGATGGGGAAGGTCAAAAAGTCTCCAGCATTGATGCGAATGATTGGATTGAGTATGAAATTGCGATTCCTTTAGCGGGAACGTATTTTTTCGATTATCGTGTTTCGGGAGTTGGCAATGGTGATTTTACGGTTCAATTGAATGGTGAAACCATCGACAACAATACCTTTGACGCAACGGGTGGAGATGAAGTTTGGGAAACGATTCGTTCAGCCTCACCAATTTTTTTAACTGAAGGAATTGATACGATTCGCATAATTTCAAATACAACTGCCTGGAATCTTAATTGGATTGCACTAACAGCCGAATGCTATAAAAGTCAAGTTACTCCGCAAATAACGACATTTGATTTACAGGGTTCTGAATTCAGCAAAGAGGAACAAGCAGAGGTGACTGTGTTTCCTGGTTTTTCTGTCAACTTAGACCCCTTAACAACCCTGGGTGGGAGCTGGAGTTGGACTGGACCTAATGGTTTTTCATATGACGAAAGAGTTGTTAGTATAACTGATATTCAAAAACATCAGGGAGGGGATTACATCGCGACTTTCATTAACGCCTGCGGAGTGGAGACTATCGATACCATTAGTATCAATGTTCAGGATTCGTTATACATTGAAGCAGAGAAATTTGACGCGATGAGCGGGGTTTTGGTGGAAGAAACTAGCGACGTAAATGGAGATTCAATAGTAACATCGATAGGGAATAACGATTGGATGGAATATGAAATTAATGTGCCTTTTTCGGCTTTATATAATTTCACTTACCGAGTCGCCAGTGAAAATGCCGGAAGTTTTGATCTTAGTATCGACACAGAAATTATTGACCAGGTTACTTTTAACAGTACGGGTGGAGCCCAAAGCTGGACAACAATTAATTCCGACTCGATGCTATATCTAAAATCAGGTGTGCAAACAATCCGAATTAGTTCTAAGTCGGATGGATGGAATTTGAACTGGTTTGAATTGAAGGCCATGCAAGTCGTAAGTGAGTGTAATTTGCCATACAGTAACGATGGGTTTTTAGTACGTAATGAAATAATAGAATGGTCTTCCGGATTGATGGATATATCGTGCGAGCCTGATGTTAACGTTCATGTTATTGTTGATGGGATAGGTAATTTGGGTGAGTCGGATTATCTAAACATTTATTACAAATTAGATGGAGGCGAAGAAATTGTTCTTGCCGAGAAATTAGGTGACATCGATGAAATGATGGTGTCTTCTCAGGTATTAAAGGGTACAACATTAGAAGTCATTATAAAATCTAAATCAGAGAGCTTTTCGCAATATTATAACGTCTCACAAATAATCATTATGAATGGAAAAGATCCTTTTGCGAGAATAGAAGCCGAGGATTATGATGATGCAGATGGAACCAATACCGAAAACTGTAGCGATGCAGGTGGTGGAGAAAATGTAGGATCTATCAGAGATGGAAACTGGCTAAAATTTAGCAATATAAACCTAAGCGAGGTGCACAGTATTAATGCGCGGCTGGCAAGCACATTATCCGGGGGTACTATTGAAGTTCGTCTTGGTTCAGAGACAGGAGAAATAATTGGAACTTTGGAAATGCCCAACACCGGAAACTGGCAAAGTTGGCGTACGGTTACAGCACCATTGTCCGGTAATATTGGCTTTTATGATGTATATTTAGTATTCAATAGTTCAGAAAAGTATGTAGGAAATATTAATTGGCTCCAGTTTTCTAAGGATAAGATAAGTGGAACGGCTGTTGATAAAGTCGGGTTTGGACAGAACATCGTCATTTATCCAAATCCTGTACAGGATAGATTTACCATAACAAATAGTTCTGACGCAGACCTTGAAGTGTACAATCAAATTGGGAGATTGGTTTTAAAAGAGAATGTGCAAAGTGATCGCTACACTGTCTCAATGGCTGCTTTGAAACCAGGGTTTTATATAGTTCGAGTATTGAAGGATGGTTTTGCAGGGAGTTTTAAAGTAATTAAAGAATAGGTATAGTTGCTTTTGCCCCCTTTCTTTAGGAGCTTGAGGTACAAAATTCGGCAAGAAGATTTATAATGCTTAATACAAGATAGAAATTTCAACAGATATGAATAAAATAAGCTTAATTGTAATTGGCCTCATACTAACAGCGACATGTTTTGCACTTGAATTATCCATGCCAGCTATTTTTGCAGATCAAATGGTATTGCAACGTGGTCAGGTTGTACCCGTGTGGGGATGGTCGGAAGCAGGAGCAAAGGTGGAGGTTTTATTTGCCGGACAGGCAAAAGCAGCAAATGCTGATAAAGACGGGAAATGGCGCATCGATCTTGATGCAATGCAAGCCTCATCGGAGTCACGTATGATGACCATCTCAGCCAAACTCAATAACGAAAAAACGGAAGTCACAATTTCTGATGT
>JBFHER010000097.1:0-12476 GCA_041584055.1 Bacteroidales bacterium | reverse complement strand
TTAAATATTCAGCTGCATTCTGAATGCAATCTTCAACATCCTTTGTCCCATCGTAAATGGCTGAGATGCTATCAAAAGGCAAATCGTTCATGTCCTCAAGCTGATGTTCTTTTTGGCCGGCAAATGCGAACACTGGTTTGTTGTGTTTTTTTGCAAGTCTGGCAACGCCCATCGGCGCCTTTCCATTGAGCGTCTGCCTGTCAAGTTTCCCCTCTCCCGTAATTACCACATCGGCTTCAATGATCCTCTTTTCAAGCATACTCACATCGCTGATAAGTTCAAAACCCGGAATTAGTTTTGCACCCAGAAATGCAATCATTCCTGCACCTGCACCACCTGCTGCACCAGCACCAGAAATTTCAGCAACCTCCAGTCCCAAATCCTTTTGAATAACCCGATTTAGATTCCTCAAGCCTTTATCCAGTTCAATGAGCATATTGGAATCTGCACCTTTCTGCGGTCCGTAAACATAGGCTGCGCCCTTTTCTCCAAAAAGTGGATTTGTCACATCACAGGCAACGCGGATTTCCACACCAGCAATAGCTGCTCTTAATTTTGAAACATGGATGGTTTCAATGGCTGATAAACCAGCTCCTGAAAGCATCACATCTTTTTTATATCCATCTTTGAAATTTGCACCAAGGGCTTTTGCAATCCCAATAGCCCCATCATTGGTTGCGCTTCCTCCCAGGCCAACAATGATATGCTGACACCCTTTTTCTATGGCATCTTTAATTAATAAACCGGTACCATAACTTGTTGTTTTTAACGGATTAAGTTCGTCTTTTGATAAACGTTCTATCCCAGATGCTGCAGCGAGTTCAACAACAGCCGTTTTACCATCCTTAAGGATTCCGTAATATGTATTTAAAGGCCGCATCAGCGGATCAAACACATCACAGAAAACTTTATGACCACCTACGGCAGACAAAAATGCATCCACCGTTCCTTCTCCGCCATCTGCCAAAGGCACAACGTCGGTTTCAGCATTTGGAAATACCTGAATGATTCCTTTAATTACTGCATCTGAAACCTGCAGAGAACTTAAACTCCCTTTGAAAGAATCAGAGGCGATCAGGACTTTTATTTTGTCTTTTTCATCCATAAGCACTGATAGGGTTGCAATGTTATTGTGTCACTTTCATACAATCGATCCGCAATAACATCTGCTCTGTAATCATCCAATAATACAAAAGGGGCAGCTGTTTTTCCAATGTTAAAAACGGCCAATACAGTTTCCTGTGTAACCATATTTTCACGTAAAATGGCCACCACATTATTTTCGGTCTGTAACAATTTCTGATCTGCATCAGGATGAAAGGCAGAATAATTTCTACGCAGTGTAATACGCTCAATCAGCGCATCAAACACCTTTTTTTGGTTTGTCCCTTCTGCTAAATGCGAATCAAGCTCATGGATATGCAGCTTTCTGCGATTAATTGTGCGATTTTGTTGTGTTTCTGCCACACCTTTGTAATAATTCGGCATCCCAAACAAAGAATGAATGTAAAAAGCGGGAACACCCTGTAAAGACATCATCAATGTTTGTGAACAGATAAACCGTTCTACCTGAAGATCATCTATCCCTGCTTGTGTCCCTTTTAATGCATCAAAATAAGTGATATTTAATTCGTAGGGCACATCAAGTCCTTCGGGTGTTCTTCGTGTATTTACTAACCCGCCAAAGGTTTTCATGTCCTCTGCCAGCGCAATTTTTTCTTCATCCGGAATCAATCCTTCCAGAGGCCGCACACCGATTCCATCATGGGATGCCGTAAAATTAAAGAAGGTCATCCCTTTACCTGGCGGAACAAAGCTCATCAGCCATTGTTTCAGATAGCTTGCATCTCCTCTATTCAAGGTAAAAAGCAACAGGGGAGGTAAAGGAAACTGATACACCATTTGCGCCTCATCGCTGTTCCCAAAATAACTTATATTTTCAAGATGTGGGACATTTGTTTCGGTGAGCAGTACCACATGCGGGCAACAATAATCCACCACATCTCTGAAAATCTTTACAATTTCATGCGTTTCCTTTTCGTGCAAGCTGCCGGTCCCTGACCTTTTCCAGAGAAATGCAATTGCATCCAGACGAATTACAGAGGCTCCCTTTTCAACGTAAAACAGAAAAATCCGAATCATTTCAAGTAACAATTCAGGATTCCAATAATTTAAGTCTATCTGGTCGGCACTAAAGGTCGTCCACACGTTCTTTTTACCGGCACTTGTTATATAGCTTGTTAACAGGGGCGAGCTTCTTGGTCGGATAACCTTTGATGTATCAAAATCCGCTGGTGGGACCAATACAAAATCCTTTCCCGGGCTTTCGTTCTTTAAGAATTGACTGAACCATTCGCTTTTGCTACTCACATGATTGATCACAAGGTCAAACATCAGGTTAAAATCAGCGGACAGTTCTTTCACATCCTCCCATCTTCCAAGCTCAGGATTTACTTTGCAAAAATCAACAACAGAAAACCCGTCATCACTGCTATAAGGAAAGAAAGGTAAAATATGAATGGTGGAGATAACATCCTTTAAATGCGCATTGGCAAATTGATGCAATACTCCGAGAGATGATTTTCCATCCTTTTGCAAGGTATCTCCATAAGTAATCAAAAAAGAATCCGTTTCATCCCATACCTGCACCCGAGAATCAAGCTGGTGCCTATCCAACAAACCAAATAATCGGTTTTCAAAATCATGTTCTATTTTTCCCGGATAAACCTTTTTCAGCCGATCCAGAATGCGTTCCTTAACATCTCCCATACCTATGCATTATCCTGCTCAACAACATCTTTAAATACATCCAAAATATCCGGCAAAGCGCTGATTACTCGCTTCCACGATGGATTAAAAGGCACCTGATGGGGGTTGTCAATAAATTCCATCCCGGCCTTGTATATGTTTTGGGCAAATAAATCAACCATCTGTTCTTCCTTGTTTCGATCTATAGCGATCCCGTTTATCCTGGCATCTGCACTGTATTGCTCCAAAAAGTCCAGTGCGATTCGTCCATAGGTGGACTTAATAGAACGGAATGAGCCTTTACTGAATATCTCACCGTTTGAGGATAATTTCCCAAAAATCTGACGGGAAATATCCACACTCATCCGGGAAAGACCTTTTTTACGATCTTCAGCCGATACCTCCTGATGCTTATGATCATAGGCATCGGCAATCTCTACCTGACAAATTCGGTTGTATGAGTTGTTTCTTTGCACTTCAGAAAGGATTCCCACTTCGAGGCCCCAATCTGATGGGATACGCACTGTTTTAAGAACATCTGCACGCATGGCAAACTCACCGGAAAGGATGTATCTGAAACTATCCAGATAATCAAGGTATTCAATGGGTCCAAAAATCTTTTTAAGGGTTCTGAGCAAGGGCGTAACCAACAAACGGGTTACCCGACCGTTAAGTTTTTCGCTATCGGCTCTAAAATAATAACCTTTCACAAACTTATATATAAAGGTAGGATCCACTACCGGATAAAACAGGCGGGCCAACATATCACGCTTATAAGTGACGATATCGGCATCGTGCAATGCAATGGCTTCAGATCGGTTGGATGCGATGCAATAACCGAAACAGAACCACACATTTCGTCCTTTACCCAATTCACCCATGGTAATCTTTTTATTTTCCATCAGTGAATGGATTTTTTTCATCCCGGGACCATCATTCCAGATAATGCGATGATGTTGAGGCAAGACAGAAAAATATTTCTTGGCATGCTCAAACTGTTCTTTATTCGCCCTGTCCAACCCAATCACTATCTCAGTGATATAGGGGATCTCCTTCAGTGTATTCACAATTGTTTGTAATGCCGGTTTCTCAAGCTCCGAGTACAGGGCCGGAATGATTAAGCCCATGGGACGGTGTTTAGAAAATTTCAACAACCTGGACTCTAATTCCGCCAAAGGCAGTTTATTAAAGTTGTGTAAAGTAGTAACTAAGCCGTTTTGATAAAAATCACCCATGGTTTAAATATTTTATAAAGTTCGTGTAAACATATTTCTAATAAGTGGCTCCAGTTTATCTGCAATGATCTTATGATCGAGCTTTTCGCTCAATACTTCAAGATTCTTTTTAACCACTTTATTTCTATAATGTAAGTTGGTAAGTAAGCTGTAGGCAGACTCTACCATTTCATCTGTCATCACACAGTTGTCAATGGATGGCAGTTCAAAGCCAAGGTGAGCAATCTCATCCTTATATACCTCATATTCGTTAATCACCACAGGCATGCCTGCTGAGATCATCTCCAGAAGATTGTTTCCAAAACCTTCTATTTCGCTAAAGTAGGTTCCAATGCCACCATGTCCCGCGATAATCGAAGGCACTTCAGCAAAATTGTAATATTTCTTATCCACGATGATATCACGATGGGAAAGAATGCAGTCTTCTCCGAAAAGTAAGACAACGTTCTGATCCGGATTCTCCTTGCACAGATTATCGTAATATTCCATAAGATAGGATTTGTACTGCACCTGCTCGTCACCTGAATGGCCACTTACAAGTAAAACAATACATTTCTTCTTCCCATTTGCTTTAAATTTCTTTTCCAGCAGAAATGCCAGATCAATGGCTCTTTCGATGGACTTTCGCGGAACAATACGAGTATGCTGAAGTAGGATTTTTGTATCGATAAGGTCGAAACCTCGATCTGCAATTTCATCAATTAATCCCACGTCTTCAAGGAAAGAGTCGTTGTAATTATCCTGTGGTGGAGCAATCATGATTTCGTCTTCCCAGTAATTTTTCTGCCAATCCCAGGGAATATCGCTGGTATTAGGCACAACAACAGTCCGCTTTTCTGTAAACGCTTCCGCTTTACCGGCTTTGTGTGTTTCAAGGTATTTTAAACCAATTGCACTTTGCAGTTTGTTAATGTATGCAATGCCATCCACATGTGTTCCCGGAAGGTATTTTAAATATTTTTTCACCACCGGATTTGGTTCCGCAAAAATTGGGCGTTCGAAGTATGAATCGTGCCACCAAACCATTTGTTTTGGCCAGATGATGCCACGTTCTCTCAAATCTTCAATAAACATGCCCAAACCAACAGCTGTAATAAAATTATACGGATGTGAGGTGTTATGTGCAATTATCAAATCAATTTGGTTTTTCTTCACCCAGGCTTTGATAACATCCCGTGCATAAAACGCTTTTTCCTTTATCTCATCTTCAAGTCCATCCGGTGCTTCATGACTAAAGGTTTCTATGATGGTTTTGTGGATCTCATTTTTGTGCCAGAAAACGTCATTTGTTTCTGCATTAAAGCGTGGTGATGAGTGTGCTGCAAGAAAGAAAATGCTTCCCAACTCAATTCCCATATCTTTTACCATCGCATTAACCGTTTGATCAATCACAATGGAAACCCCATCGTTCTTTCCAATCAAGGAATGTATGATCCCTATTCTTAAATGCTTAATGTTCATCTATTCTTGTGTTATATGTTATTAGCTAATTATTTCAAACAGTTGAGTCAACTCTGTAATTACGTGGTCGGGTTTAACTTTTGATGCTTCCGGGTGTTCATTTCGAGGGCGGTAAGCCCGTTGATCTCCCGCATAAAAAACTGTTTTAAAACCCACCTGGGAAGCGGCATAAATATCTTTCAACATGTCATTTCCCACAAACAAAACCTCTTCAGGTTTTATCCCCCGCTTTTTCAGTGCTGGCAACATCACTTCATAAATTGCTTTATCCGGTTTCCCTTTTAATTCCTTGTAGGAAAACACAGACAGATCTTCGTCAAAACCATCTAAAAAAGCACGTCCTTTTATTTCGTTATAGAGAAAGTAATTCATGATGACAGGGGTGTAAAACTGAGCATTGGAAACAATCCCTAGTGGCAAACCCGTTGTCTTTAAACGTGCTACAAGGTTTTTCAAACCTGGCATCGGCCATACTTTATTACTCTTTAATTCAAGCACAAAAACAAACAGCTTCAGATTGCCTGCTTCCGATAGCCTTAATAGTTTTAATCGCTCACTTTCCTCCAGTACATCCTTCCACACAGCCAAAATATCAACCTCAGGAAAAATACTTCCCCTGGCCTTTTCTTTTTTCTTATGAATTTCCAGCATCATCAAAAAAACATCGTGCATCTTGATAAGCTCTTCATCATTCTCTGTTTTCACATCATACCCGGCAGCCTCTAAGGCTTCACGATACATGGTTCCGGAAAATTCATCCTGGTCAATATCGCCGGAGGCAGAAATAATCAATGTACCGTAGATATCAAAGATGAGTGCTTTGCAATTCTTCTCTTTTGAATAACTCGCCTCAACACCAGTCGGAATAATCGACAGTTCTTCCGTTGTGTCAAGAAATGGTTTTATAAAGTTCAAATAAGTTTCTTCCATAATTCTTTTCCGATAAACTTTTTGCCAATGCGACGCTGTTCTCCTGTACCAATCCGGGTTTTACCGCTGCCAACAGGCCATTCAATTCCGGATTTAATGCATGCAAGGCATCCCTTCCCGCAGACATATATTTTTTTATTGTTTCTCTTTGTTCTTCGTATTCCAAAGATGCAAAATCCACAAGCGCTCCATTTCTTTCCACTGTAATTTGATCATACAGAAATGGAAAATCAATCCCACTTCCAGTCAAATCTGCCATCACAGCAGGAATTGCCCGCCCTTTTACAGGTGTTCCCCAAAACCAGGGCTCAACAAATACCATCCCAAATCCCTCCATGATGCTTGTGGTAATACACATGTCTGAACCTGTCATCACATCTTCAAAATCAGCCTTTTGTCCTGCCTCAAACACCACTTCAATTCCCACTTCATCTGCAAACGTCACCCACTCATCATAAAATTTCTTCTCCACTGGATTGTTTGGTGGTTGTGTTACCAACCAATTCGCCTTTTCAGAAAAAAACCATGCCAGGAATAAAAACTCACCAATGTTTTTTCGCCGAATCACGCGTACGGGATAAGAAATGATGGCTTTATCCTCATGGAGACTCAGTTCGCGAACAAGCCTGATCCGTGATTTTTCTTTCGAATAATTTGCAGGCAAATCAGGCACACTTACCGGATTTAGCCACTTATGCAGCCGATTTTTATCAAAACCATATTCGATCACCCTTTTCTCATCACTTGAATTAATGACGCCAAAAAAGTAAGTATCTACTTTGGGATACATCACATCAAAGGGATCCAAATGAAAATGATCCCCTATCAGATCTTTCATAAAGGCCATATTTGAAGGCCTGTCCTCTGCAAAATCATGTGCATGATTGATGATTTTTTTCCCTTCTTTGGCCAATTGATACAATACAATGGATATCAATGGACTTTTTCCCAGTGTTGCATTGTGAAAATGCAACACATCACACAATTCAGATTCCGCTCTTAATATTTCTGAGATTATTTGAAATCTTTTATCCAGTTCGTTCGCTGTATAAGCACGATTCTCAAGGTAGTTGAGCTCTGGGTATACCTTCAGTTCAACCTGTTCCGGAAAAAGAAAGCGCTTCTCACTCCATCCTCCGCAGATTACACGTAGTTTCATCTTAGGATCAGTCATCAAAAGGCTTTTCAACTGAGATTCAATAATCCGCGTGACACCGCCCGGATTCAAATGATAATGACCAATTGTTATTTGCATAAATTCAGATAGTTTTGTTCAACCTATTTGCTTTCTTTCCCGGCTACAAAGAAACATCATCCTGACATCATAACCAAGTTATTTGGCGTCAAATTGACATCTAACACAAAACTACGATGTCATAATGTAACACTTTTGAAACAATATTACAATTCTGTCAAGAAATTGGAACTGGTTTCAAATTGATTTCCGATGACAACAATATCGGCCCCGGCGTTATAAATTTCATTTATCCGTTTTGCAGATTTGATCCCACCACCCACGATTAATGGCAGCCCTGTTTTCTCCTTTACATTCCGTATCATTTCATCGGAGATGGTACGTAAAGCACCACTGCCAGCTTCAAGGTAAATCATTTTCATCCCCAGGAACTTTGCAGCCAGTGCAGTTGCTACTGCAATGTCTGATTTATTATACGGAATTGGTGTGGTATTGCTCATGTACTGAACGGAAGACACCTGCCCTCCCTCCACAAGCAGGTAAGCGACCGGAATTGTTTCTAGATTCACGGCCTCTATTTCAGGTGCAGACAGCACATGATTTCCAATCAGAAAATCCGGATTTCGGCCAGACATCAGGCTCAAAAAAAAGATTGCATCTGCCTTTTCAGACACCTGCATTGAATTTCCGGGAAAGATAATCACCGGAATATCAAGGTCCTTTTTTAATGCTTCTATAACCGTTCCAATTGGATTAAAAGTCAGACTTCCTCCCACAAGAATGGCATCCAGCTTTGCGTTATTTTGTTGAATAGCCTTTATCTTTTCCTGCACAAACTTGTCCGGATCGATCAATAAAAACAGCAGCTTCCTGCCTGTCTTAACCTTGGCTTCTATCTCCTTATAAATATTCACTATTTCCAGTTAATAATTGTTTCTAAAGATACCCATCATCTGGCAATTCCCCAAACAATCACATTCCCATCTATAAACTGATAATTCAACTCAACCCAGGCTTCAGAAACCAGATAAAAACCATTCAATGCGCCTTTATCAGCGATACTGAACGGATTAAGTTTAATTGCGGTTTTAAAATCAATGCCTTGTCGGCAGATCATTTTAAAGATTGCCTCCTTTGCCGACCAGAGCAGTGTGGTGGCTTTTTGATCCTCTTTACGAACAAATTGTTTTTCTTCTTTCCCTACAAATTTATCATATATCCTTGAAGGTCGGGAACTGACCAATTCGATATCAAGGCCCGGAGCGCCTACATGGCTCAAAAGAATCCCCAAATGGGTTTTAGAATGGGAGATTGAAATATGACAGACGTTATTTTTAAGGAATGGGCGACCATCCTGATGGTAAGACAACTCAACAGAAGCGCCCAAAAACATCTGCAGCAACATTCTGGCACACAGAAACTCTTTTTTTCGCCCCTCCACCTTAATCTTGTGAAATTTTTCCAATTCTTCTTCACACAACTTCACTCTAGACAGATAATAGTTGGTATCTTCTTCCAACTTCCATATCAGGAGGTGTGCCTCAGGCCATTTATCATTGATTACCAAAGGCATATTAATCTTTCCATTCAAAGGTTTCTATCAAATGTAGTATGTCTTCCCTGACATGATTAATAACCGGATCCAGACTGTCTCTGTCAGGCGACGCTTTAAAGTACAATGCTGCACGCAAAAAATGTTGATTGCTATCCGTTAAATAGAATTGTGTATTAGATGCTACGTCCCCACCCAAATCATAAAGCATGCCATATAATTTTCTTGTATCGTCCCTGATAACGGACTCATCTATTGCACTTGCTTTGACTGAATGTTTAAATACAAATTTTCTTGCATCTTCAACTAACAAGTCGAGATCAGAATTTTCAAGTGATTTATAACTCAGGTAAATTTTTCCATTGAGTTGTGGATAAACAATATCCATCCAAAAAGAATCAGAAGCTGCAGTAACGAGCCTAATGTCTGCCTGTCCTGAATATTCAAATTGACATTGCAGATTGTCAGTCAAAAAGTTATAATCACGCTCTTTTGGGATGTCGATTCGAAAGTAACCATGCGGCTTTGGAAGACTATTCTCTTTGCAGGCATTCAAGCCAACCAATAGCAGTAAAATGTAAATAATGCAACTAGACCTGCTCTTCATTTTCAACGATTTCAGGATTGAATCTTATTTTCTTTATTCGCCTGTTATCAACAGAAAGCACTTCAAAGGTATATCCTTCAAGCACAATTTTCTTCCCTCCTTTGGGCATCTCTCCTGTATATTCCAATATCAAGCCAGCAAGTGTATCTGCGTCTCCTCTTACCTTGTCGAAAACCAATGCATCAATCCCCGTTACTTTGAAGAAATCATTTATCATCATTTTAGCCTCAAACTCAAATGAGCCATCATCTAACTTTTTGTACAATACTTCTTCCTCATCAAACTCATCGCTGATTTCACCCACAATTTCCTCTAGTATATCCTCAAGTGTAACAATTCCCGATGTTCCTCCATACTCATCAATCACCACTGCCATGTGAATTTTATTGGTTTGAAACTCCTCTAATAAATCGTTGATCTTTTTTGTTTCCGGCACATAGTAGGGTGGACGGATCAGTGATTGCCAACGAACGTTGTCAGGCTTTTGTAAGTGAGGCAGCAGATCTTTGATATAAAGGATGCCTTTTATATGATCCAGGGTATCGTTAAATACAGGAATTCTTGAATAGCCTGATTCTACAATGACATCAATCACCTGTTTAAAACTACTTTGTATATCGATATCAATGATGTCCACCCTTGACACCATGATCTCTCCAACGCTGATGTTTCCAAACTTCACAATGCCTTCAAGAATCTCTTTTTCATCCGCAATCTCATCTGATGCAAGTTCAAGAGCAGATGACAGTTCATCCATTGATATCTGTTGACTTTTCTTTGTGATTCGTTTGTTGACAATGTTTGTTGATGCAATCAAAATAGCATTAAAAGGGCGAAAGACTGTTTCGAGAACATTCAGTGTTTTCGCCATTCGCCGTGCCATTTTTATGCCATTCGCTGAGGCATAAACCTTGGGCAGGATCTCTCCAAAAAGCAACAGAAAAAGTGTAATAACAACCACCTCGATTACAAAACCGAGCACCTGATTACTACTAAAATCGAACAAAGATGAACTAATGAAGGTAAAGAGTATCACCACAGCCACGTTGATGAAGTTGTTGGCTATAAGAATGGTGGCCAACAACTTATCCTGATTGTTTAAAAAGTGCACCAATTGCTTGTCCCTTTCATCATCTGCCTCTTTTAAATCTTTAATATCGGATGGACTCAAAGAAAAGAATGCCACTTCGGAACCGGAGATCATTGCTGATGAATACAAGAGCAACATCACACAAAATAAAGCCACTAAAACCCCAATTGTCATTGGGGCCACATGTATGCCATTTGAAATTATACCTGATAAAAAACTAAAGGGGTCTGCTTCCAATTATTTGAAAATTTGGTTCAACATAATCTCTTCCTGACTAGAATGGAAGATCGTCCTCAGAACTACTGTCTGAAGCCGTATTTTGAGATGCTGCCGGACTTCCTCCCAAAGGATCAGAAACCGGAGGTCGGGCAGAAGATGCTGAAGGTTCTGAAACCTGAGAAACTCCAGCGCCTGTGGATGCCGGATTATCAGATTTTCTACCAAGTAATTGAATCGTGTCTGCTACAATCTCCGTGATATAACGTTTAACTCCGTCCTTGTCATCATAGCTACGACTTTTTATCTTTCCTTCAATATAAAGCTGAGTTCCTTTTCTAATGTAACTTTCAGCAACTTTTGCCAGGCCTCTCCATGCAACGATATTATGCCAATCGGTGCTTTCAGGCACCTGAGTACCGTCTCTTCTTGTAAATCCTCTTTCGGTTGTAGCCAATGAAAAACTCGCAACTGAAAGGTTTTCATCTATGTATCTTATTTCGGGATCTTTCCCAACGTTTCCCACTAAAATTACTTTGTTTACAGACATTTGATTCAAATTATTAATTCTCGTAAAAATACGATAATTTTAATAACAGAAACCAAAAATATCCTCAAATAATCTTAAGAAGCATTCCATATAAATTAAATCAACTCCTTATATTTACAATCAATTTATTTAAACAAACGAAATTATGAGGTGTCTTTTTGTCCTTTCATTCATCCTGTTACCCTTGCTTCAGATCGAAAGTTCAACACGCAAGTTGATTCCATTCCCAAAGGAAATTTCAACTACAGAGGGAACATTTATTGTGACTCCAGACTTGCAGATTTCCCTTTCCAGCCCATCATCACAAGTTGCTTTGCAAGCTACAAAACGCTTGTATTCAGGTCTCTCATATCGCACAAAAATTGATTTTTCGGCCAAAGTTGGCAAAGGACTAAGCGCAAAGAGGGGTATCACCATTGCTTTTAAGCAACAAGCATTACCCGAGCTTGGCACTGATGAATCTTATAAGCTCGAGGTTGGAGAAGATTTAATAAAGATTACAGCACAAACAGACATTGGTGCTTCCCGAGCCGTGGAAACCCTCTTACAACTGATTCAAACAACTGACTCTGTTTCGTTTGTTCCCTGCATATCCATCACTGATGCTCCAAAATACAGATGGCGTGGCTTGCTGATGGATGTGTCACGGCACTTTATGCCTGTTGATGTTGTCAAGCGCAACATTGATGCCATGGCTTCGGTTAAGCTCAATGTCCTTCACATGCACTTATCGGATGATCAGGGCTGGCGAATCGAAATCAAATCCTACCCAGTACTACATCAAAAAGCCTCAAATGGAGAGTTTTACACCCAGGAACAAATAAAGGATTTAGTTCAATATGCACAGATAAGAGGCATTTCAATCGTTCCTGAAATAGATATTCCCGGCCAC
>JBFHER010000096.1:0-12487 GCA_041584055.1 Bacteroidales bacterium | reverse complement strand
TACTATTATTGGCTTTTTTTTGTTATTTCAAGCGAATGCTCAAAATTCACTGTTGTGGGAAGTTTCGGGGAATGGGCTGGAAAGTCCTTCTTATCTTTTCGGAACCATGCATATCATGCCCAAAAAGGATTTTAAACTTTCGCAAATGACAAAGGCAAAACTCCTTGAAGCTGAAGCACTGCTATTTGAAGTTAATATGTTTGAAATGCCTTTAAAAGAGCAAATCAGTCTCGCGAGACGCATGTTTCTTGCAAATGGAAAAACCTTGAATGATTTGCTGGGAGAAGAGCAATATGAATCTTTAAGACGTTTTGCGAAGGATTCGCTGGGTGTGAGTCAACGAAAATTCGACAAGCGCTTGAGCAGACTCACTCCCTTTGCACTGAACTCCGTTTTTATGGCAGCATACATAGGCAAACACAAAATGTATGAGAAGGAGCTTTATAGATTGGGTAAAAGGCACAAAAAGCAAATGGGTGAGCTGGAAACAATTGATTTTCAATTGGATTTGGTGACAAACATTCCCCTGGATACGCAAATTGATTATTTTTTGAATGTGGATGACATGCATGAAATATATGATCTTATTAGCATGTACAAAGCACAGGATCTGGCTGGAATATATAGCCTGAGCATGGAGGAAGTTGCTGACGATGATAGGCTTGCAGGATTTATGACACTGTTTTTGGATGATCGAAATGCAGACTGGATTCCCAAAATAGAGATGCACATGCAACAAAATAGCTGCTTTATTGCAGTTGGTGCAGCTCATTTACCGGGAGAAAAGGGTGTATTGGAACTTTTAAAAAGGAAGGGCTATGATGTTCTACCCGTAAGAGATACGCAAAAATAACATAAGCCTTCCGTTAAACGTTTTTTACATTACAAGCGCTTTGTTGTAGTATTTCCTTTGGAACGTGCAGGGCGCTTACGCTTATTATTACTGCTCCTATAGGGCGGTTTTTGTTTTAAACTTTCCTGTTGATTTTGCTTTTGTTCTTCAGGATCCGCAAGAAAAGGATGCTCTGATTCTACAGGAATGCGTTGATCAATGAGCTTCTGTATGTCTTTTAGATAGCTTTCCTCGTCAGGATCACAGAACGAAACGGCAATTCCACTTGCATCTGCACGACCCGTTCTTCCAATTCGGTGCACATAGGTTTCAGGAATGTTTGGAAGGTCGTAGTTCACAACAAGTGCCAGTTCTGACACATCTATGCCCCGTGCAGCAATGTCGGTAGCGACCAGCACCTTTGTAATGCCACTTTTAAAGTTACCTAAGGCTCTTTGACGTGCTCCCTGAGACTTGTTCCCGTGAATTGCTTCCGCATTGATATGCGCCTTCTTAAGGAACTTCACTATCTTGTCGGCACCGTGCTTGGTTCTTGAGAACACAAGGGTTGAATCAACGGTTTCTGTTTTTAAAAGATGTACCAGCAATTTTGCTTTTGATTTTTTCTCTACAAAATAAACCACCTGCTCTACTTTCTCAGCGGTAGCCTGCTCAGGTTTAATGGTCACCTTTTCGGGCTTTCCTAAAATTTTTCCTGATAAGTTCACGATGTCTGGCGGCATGGTGGCTGAAAAGAACAAGGATTGACGTCTTGCCGGAAGTTTTTCAACAATTTTTCTAATATCATGGATAAAGCCCATGTCCAGCATGTGGTCTGCCTCGTCAAGAACAAAGTATTGGATATCATTCAGAGATATAAATCCTTGCTGCATTAAATCAAGTAATCGCCCTGGGGTTGCAACAAGAATATCCACACCGGAACGCAATGCGTTTGTTTGGGTACCTTGTTTTACACCGCCAAAAATGACTGTGTTTCTCAAGTGTGTATATTTACCATAATCCGTAAAACTATCACCGATCTGGATGGCCAACTCTCTGGTTGGGGTAACAATAAGCGCTTTTATGCTGCGCCTTCCCTGTTGTGGTTTCTTTTCATAAAACAGCTGTTGAAGGATGGGTATTGCAAAAGCAGCAGTTTTACCTGTTCCGGTTTGCGCACATCCTAATAAATCTTTACCGGCCAACAGGATAGGAATGGCTTTGGCCTGAATGGGAGTGGGGATTGTGTATCCTTTTGCCTGAACGGCTTTAAGTATGGGGTCAATTAAGTTTAATTCAGAAAATGTCATTTGTAAATTTTAGCCCGCAAAGATAGCTTAAATGAAATAGAATCCACTATACTTGTGAATATAGCAAATTAAGGTGTTGTTTGTGAGGGTTTTAAAACTTTTAGAAAGAGCAACAAAACTGTTGATTCCCCTGTTTTTGGTTTTCAGGTTCTATTTTTTCCTTATTTGTGACCGTTTAAAACCTGATAGCTGCAGGTCCGGGTGAGTATTGGGATTAAAATTCTCGTCATTGCAATAAATAATTTCTCCCAGATCGTTTTGCCAGCGGTGAGCCTATTGATTCGTTCCAATTTCCACTTCATTGGTGTAAGGATTGATATATTCTTCCTGATCAGTGAGGGTGAGGTACATGTCGTTTTGAATTTCTGCATTGGTTTGCTGTCGGTGCGCAGTGATATCCCTGTCGAGGTCTTCCACCGTTTTCTTGACTTCCCGGTAGGTGGTTGTCCTTATTTTTTGACCTTGCATTTCGCCGCTTAACCAGTTGATGTCGATCTTCACTGAGGTGTGGATTGTTTCAAGCAAAGGAGCCCACTTCTTCAATTCTCCTTTTGGTGCACGAATGAAAAAACACCCTTTGGTGGCCCACATGCCAGCACCCATTTGCCCCCAATCTTCAACAATGGTGATAATGAAATTTAAAAGCTGCTAAGAGTAAAAGGTTATAAGATTAGCCCGGTTCAATAGTTCATGTTATAAACCACAAAGGTTTTGAATTAGTATTGAGATTTGAGTATCAAGTATTAAGACAAAACCCATAAGTGGGAAAAGAATACAATAAATTCAACTCTATGTTGGTTGTTTTGGACTAGTAAAAAACTATTTATTGGATGATCATTAGTTTTGTTTGTGTAATACCACTGGTTTGAATGGTGTAAAAATACAGACCACTGGAAAGTTCATTTCTGTGAAACTCTGTTTCATATGTGCCAGTAGTCCTGTAACCGTCAACAAGGGTTGAAATGTGTTTTCCCAGAAAATTATATACTTTAAGATATACATGCGTTCCGGCGTGCGATCCTGCAATTAAAGATGGTGAAATGGTATATTTGATGCTTGTAGAAGTGGTGAATGGATTGGGATAATTACACATTAACATATTATCCTTTTCACTGTTAAACATTTTATCGTTACTCACGACCAAACCAGGACTAAATGCATAAATCTTTGAAGAGCGAATTACAATTGCCGTCTTACCACCAACCATGTTGCCGGGAGATACATAACTGCCTTCAGGCTCAAGTTCATAAAGGTCATCCTGATAAGCAGAATACCCCCAATATTTATTGTATGTCTGATTAACACCCAATCCAATAACATTACCGGCGTAAGCATATAAAAGTTGATCCACGTGTTTAACACACCATTCTTTTTTTATCGCGTTATAAATCGTCAATTCTGAATCACCAGAGCTTGCAAATAATATAGAATCTCCAAAACAACCGGAAAAAGAAAGCGTAAAATTCCGTTCATGGATTGTTGCAGTGGATGCATCAAATAATATGGTATAGTTTTGTGTGGTGTGCAAAGCAAGATTGTTAATGACCTGTGTACTACCATAAGATTCAGGTGCATAATACTTGATCAGGGTGTCTTTTTCTTCCGAGTAAAATATAACTTCATTATTTTCCAATCCTCTCGTCCATAAAGCATATACTTTTGGCGTAGCCTTTTGGGAACTGCCAGTACTAAATATTTTGTACGCATTTAGCGATTGCAGCTCATTGGTTCTGCCATTGAAAAAGTAAATTTTCATTACATCTGATGTATCTATGTACCGATATGTTGCAGCATAGTTCTCAGCAGCAAAGTGACTGATATGGCTGTAATCATTTTGTTGGAAGTACACATTTTTTGATTGCCCTGAATTGAAATTGTGAAACCACATATTGTGTTTCCCACTGCCGGCAGCTACCTTCCCACCTAAAACAAAACCTGGTTCTTTATATAGATGAGGCATTTCCCCTATATAAGTTTCCGTATCTCCATAGTATTTCCATACGCCAACGGTGTAATCGTCATCATTAAGCATATAATATCCCAAAGCAATGCTTCCCCCACACTTCCATCCAAGTGAATAATAATATTCACGGGGATCAAATGAATGATGATAGGTAAACCATTTACCGGTTTCTGTGGAGAATATATAAACATACCTATCGCGGTAAAACTGGTCCCCAACGCTATAGCCACATATATAAAGATTTATCTCATCCAAATAGGCTCCTTTGTAATTATCAACCCAGGCTTCAAAATTACCTTTATCGTAACCCATTGGCATGCTTATATGCTTAAATTCATTTGTTTTTGAAGCATAAGCGAAATATTTAGCCGTTGTCTTTGCATCGCTCCATTGGGAAACAAAACCTCCTGTCATTTTTCGGTCTACATAATGATACCATCCTCCCTGATCTATTTCTGCAAAAGAGTGTGTATTCAGACTGTAGGCAATATTTTTCGCAAAGTCATATCCGTTTCGTTGAAAGATAGCTCCGGCATAGGTGTCGGCTGCCCAAAAGGAATTGGTTCCATTGGCATTAAGTACATTACCATAATCATAAGATTTCCATTGGGCCAGTTCAGCATCAAATACATAAAAGATATTGGCAGATGTGGCAAAGTAGGCTAATTTGCCGGCACAACCGAAACCTTTTCTAACTGAAACGCCCCTGGGATCAAGTACATCCCCCTGGTACTTAACGGTATCGCATTGCGATAGGATGGAGCTATAACCAACAATGTATTCATCGCTGTAAGCGAAAGCTGTTTGAGAATCGGCCAATACTTTTTCAAATTTCTGAGAGTTAGAAAAACTTAATGAGCTCCATGCATTTTGATTGGTATCGAAAAAATAAATGATATCCGAATTAGATTTTGTGAAGATTAGGAGGTCATCCCCTTTGCTTGCGAGACATGTACCATTCATTGTTTCAGATAATTCCTGCTCAATCCATCCGGGAAGCTGTGTAAGTGCTGAATGGGTAAGAAGTAAAGAGCAAATGATAGTAAATAATTTTTTCATGATTCCGAAGTTTGCAGTGATACAGTATTAATATGTAATTTACGAAATCAACAGCCGAAAGTCAAAAAACATATCTGGTTTGATAAAATAAACAAGATTATTTTCAGAATGGTGATAATGATCTCCTCGTATTGTTTGCCGTTTTCGGTATATTCTACATTGACCTGGGCTGCATCGTAAGTCATGCTTAGCATGGGTGTTTTTGCCGCTTGTACCGCATTAGCTTTGGCAAGTCCGGACAGAGCTTTGTAACCTGTTTTCTGAATATTGCTGATGTTTGGATGAGCAAAGGGTATCACAACCTGCATGGTGAAATTAAAGGCATTGGTTTTGTTTTTAACCTGCATTCCGCTGTAATTGGCTCCTTCGGGAAAGAAAGCTGCAGCAGGGGAGTTCCGCATATCGAAGAACAAATAGTCGGGCAACCAACGGATCTGCACATCTTTTGCTGCATTATTGAAAACAGCAAAATCGTATTTGGCTGCAATGGCATTGCCAGCACCGCCACTCTTGTAAGCCGGTCAGACCCGTCATTACGGATGGAGGACCAGGTGTCAGAATGTGTACAGAACCCATTTCCGATATATAAAGAAACACCTTAACTAGCTTTCTGCCATTGTGCCGTATTCGTTGTTTTTAGAACCTGTTGAGCACTACTTGAATGTTCCCACATAAAGCATACAAAAAGCAACAGTAACGGTATCAGAACTCTCAAAAACGACATTGCATCAATGTAAGTTATAACAAATTTACTGATAATGGCAGAATATCCGAAGTAATGAAATTACCCAAAAAAAAGCCCCTGATTTCGTTAAATCAAGGGCTTTTATGTTCCTGCATTGTAGGCTATTTCTTTAATTTCTTAAGATAGATATTCCGAAACTCAATGGGCGCTCCCTCGGATTGTAAAAGGATAGCTCCTCCTGTTAATGACAACCTGGATGCTTTATTTTGAAGTACCCCGTTGACCATTAACTCAATATTATCCTCATCACAGGTGATGTCGTAACTGTTCCACTCGCCTGGTTTTTTTTCCGAGTGCTTTTCGAACTTTCCAACAATTTTGAAACGTTTATCAGTGTTGATATAGGTTTCATCTTTTATTTTTCCGCTAGTGCCATATCCGATGAATACAATATCACCAGCCTTTTCGGTTTGTAATTGAGCTTCAATGGCATTGGGCCAAAAATCATAGCCATTGGAATGTACCAGTACACCACTGTTTGATGGTTTTTCAACCCAGCGCCATTCCACATGTAACTGGTAGTTATTATACACTTCGTTGGTTCGCAGGTAGGCCTTTGGTTTCCCTGTTGTGTAAATAACCTTGTCTTTGACCATGAACACTGAATCAGGATTTACTCCTGGTTCACTCACAACAATGCTCCAGCCTTTCAGGTTTTTTCCATTGAATAATTTTTTACCTTTATTGCCTGCCTGTGAGCCGGTTGCCATTAGAAGAATGGTAAATAGGAGAATCAATTTTTTCATAACGAGATGTTTTTTTGTGAAGATAGTTATTTTGAGAAATTTCACAAAAAAAAGGTGGTCCGTAAGAACCACCTTTTATATAAATGAATTGTTGATTACAATTGAGGACCTGCAGCAACCAATGCTTTACCTGCTTCGTTATCAGTGTATTTAACGAAGTTTTTAATAAAGCGACCTGCAAGGTCTTTCGCTTTTTCATCCCATTCAGTTGCATTTGCATAGGTGTCACGAGGATCAAGAACTTTTGTGTCAACACCTTTCAATACAGTTGGAATTTCAAGGTTGAAGATTGGTAGATTCTTGGTTGGAGCACCTTCGATAGAACCATCAAGGATCGCAGTAATGATACCACGTGTATCTTTAATTGAAATACGTTTTCCGGTACCATTCCATCCTGTGTTTACCAGGTATGCTTCAGCTCCGTGTTGTTCCATTTTTTTCACTAATTCTTCACCATATTTTGTTGGGTGAAGTGACAGGAAGGCAGCACCAAAACAAGCTGAGAAAGTTGGTTGAGGAGAAGTTACGCCACGCTCAGTTCCAGCTAATTTTGCTGTAAAACCGGATAAGAAATGATATTGTGTTTGCTCAGGTGTTAATTTAGCAACCGGAGGCAACACACCGAAAGCATCAGCAGTTAAGAAGATCACTTTGTTGGCGTGACCAGCTTTGGATATCGGTTTTACAATGTTGTCGATGTGATAAATAGGGTAAGAAACACGTGTGTTTGCAGTAACCGAACCATCATTGAAGTCAATTTTACCATCAGCATCTACAGTTACGTTCTCTAACAACGCGTTGCGTTTGATCGCACCATAAATTTCCGGTTCAGCTTCTTTATCAAGCTTAATTGTTTTAGCATAACATCCACCTTCGAAGTTGAAGATACCATCATCATCCCAACCATGCTCGTCATCACCAATCAACTGGCGATTTGGATCTGTTGAAAGCGTTGTTTTACCAGTTCCTGAAAGACCGAAGAAGATAGCAACATCACCTTTTTTACCTACGTTGGCAGAACAGTGCATTGAAGCCATTCCGGCTTTTGGTAAATAATAGTTCATCATTGCGAACATCCCTTTTTTCATCTCACCACCGTACCAGCTTCCACCGATCACCTGCATTTTCTCCTTCAGGTTAAATACAGTGTAAACCTCAGAATTCATACCAAATTCTTTCCAGCGATCGTTGGTGGTTTTTGAAGCATTCATTGCAACAAAATCAGGCTCACCATAATTTGCCAACTCCTCTTCGGTTGGACGGATGAACATGTTTTTTACAAAGTGTGCTTGCCATGCAACTTCCATGATGAAACGAATTTTCAAACGTGAATTTTCGTTTGCACCCAGAAAGGTGTCAACAACGAATAAACGCTTTCCTGAAAGCTGTTTCGTTGTGATTTGTTTTAAATATGACCATGCTTCTTCTGAAACTTTTTTATTATCATTTGGAGATTGAGGACTTGTCCACCAGATATCTGATGATGCGTCGTTTTCTACAATGAATTTGTCCTTAGGAGAACGTCCGGTGAATTCCCCGGTCATCACATTAACTGCATCTAATTCAGTTAACTGACCTTTTTCGAAACCTTTCAGTGCGGGATTCATTTCTTCTTCGAACAATTGCTCGTAAGATGGATTGTGAACGATTTCTTGAACGTCAACAATTCCGTACTTGCTTAAATCTAAATTCGCCATAATTAATAATTAAAATTTATATCTGTTTAATCTTTATTCAAACACTGCTGTTTTTCCTCAGCGGGTACAAAAATAGGAAAATATTTAATTAATGAAATATTTCTCTAATCTTTTTAGCTACAATTTATGTAGCATAATTGGATAAAAAGTGGCGTAAAAGGTTTTTGTGTTAAAACCCACAAAAGAATGACAGTCAATTAAGATTTGCTTCATGCTAATAATTAACACTTTAATGTTGCATCTTGTTTAAGAAAATTCTCAACAAAAGGTGTCAAAATGTAAATGTTTTTTTTTGTTAAAGTCGTAATTTATAACCTTTAAAAATAAGAAAGGAGGGATAGTTTCGATATTAAGACTGGAATAAGGTAGCATAAAGATGTTGAAATGAAAGGTAGATGAGATATGAAGAGTACGCTAGAAAAGGAATTCAATATAAAATCACATTATTTTATGCGATTGTGAAATACCAGCGCCTCATAAACGAACAGCTCAGAATTCATCCATTCATTTTTCCCGATGCCCACTTTATTTTTTGCACAAAACTCAAGGAATTGTAGCGCATTCCAGTTCTGTTTTATTGCGACCTGCGGCAAAAGCGTTCCTCGTTTTGATCCATGCTTCATATATATCCCATGCTTTCCAATGATGATTTCATTTTGATGGAATATTTGTTTTAAGGGCGATAAAACTGAAATTTCAACAGCAACACCATCCAACTCTTCTTTTAAAATGGGTGAGAATCGCAAATCCGCTGTGGCAGCGGATGCAGCCAACCCGGAAATCAACAAATACAGAGGTTTTTCACTTTGAAACCGCCCTAGACATCCTCGTAATTTAGTTTTATGATAAACCGATACAAAAGCGCCTGATTTCTTGTTTAACGGGGGATAATCCAGTGTGTTCAATGGCGTGTATTGTGCATTGTTATTTACTTTTTGATGGATGCTCTCCCGGGCAACCTGTAACAATAATAATTTATCTTTTTCAGAAAACATCATTCCTTAAATTTTTTCAGTCACAGCAAATGCACCATATCCAACCACATTGTTTTTATCCCCAAAAGGACTGGCATCTCCGGAGTTTTTATAATCCAGCAGATGGATGCGAAAGTTTCTTTTTTCTGTCAGATAAAGCAAGGCTAAAACAGAAGTCCAACCACACATGGGCGTTTTCAAGTCATTGATTGCCGCGTTAATGATGGCTTCCCGGGTGGACAAGAAAATATCTGCGTCGTTTTTAACCACAGCATCACATAGCCTTTTATCTTGCTTAACCGCATCATCATAGGATGGATAGTGCGATAAATCGGTACTGATAATAAACAAATGATCCTCGCTAAACCAGGGTGAAAGTGCTTCCGCAATTCGTTTGCAGACAATTTCTCGTTGGGTTCCCAATACAATTGGAATGATTGGAGGATGCCAGTCCAAATGAACCTGTGTAAAGGGTAATTGTACTTCGATGCTGTGTTCCTTTTCATGTGCATGTTCATAATATTCAAAACAATCACAACTTTGAAGTAGTTGAAGCACCACATCCACATCCACCGGCACCTGGCCAAGCGGAGTTTCATACGCTTTTCCAACGAAAATAGATGCACCATCAAAGCTTGTATAATGACTGCTTGCCAAATAAAAGATACGCTTGTAGTCGCTTATTTTGTTAAGCATTGCATACGCATTGGCTGCCACTTTCCCCGAAAAAACATACCCTGCATGTGGTACAATTAGGGCACGTATGCGACCATGTAATTTTGGCGTTTTAATTGCTTTGAACATGGTGTTTACCATTTCATGCAAGTCTGTTTTTGATTTTGGATAAAACCGACCTGATACTACTGCTTTACGGCTTTCTAAATTTTTGAAATCCATGATGGTAAGTGTTAGTCGTATTTATAAAGTTAGTGAATTAAGTTGAACATGTAAAGATGCAATCGCATATTGCTTATCTGTATTCTTGAAAAAATATTAGCAAGTTTTGGTACGACCAAAATGAAAAACAGTCTATTATATTATCTTTGTGCCAACTTTTTTGTAGAAAAACAGATATGCACGAAAAAATTCTTATTCTTGATTTTGGATCTCAATATACACAGCTGATTGGGCGTAAGGTGAGGGAACTAAATGTTTATTGTGAAATTCATCCATACAATAAAGCACAACTCTATCTGGATGATAGTGTGAAAGGCGTAATCCTCTCGGGAAGCCCGCATTCTGTGCGTGATGAAAATGCGCCCATTCCTAACCTTGAAAACATAAAAGGAAAATTACCTCTTTTGGGAATTTGTTACGGTGCACAATATTTAAGTCATGCTTACGGGGGTGAAGTGCTTGCTTCTGACAGTCGTGAATACGGTCGTGCAAACCTGGCTTACGTGGATCATTCTTCAGATTTGCTGCATGGCGTAAATGAAAACTCACAGGTGTGGATGTCGCATGGTGACACCATTGAAAAGCTACCTGAAGGTTATAAAATAATTGCAAGCACGCACGATGTAAAGAATGCTGCTTATAAAATTGAGTCTGAACCAACATACGCAATTCAGTTTCATCCGGAAGTATATCATACCACTGATGGCAAAAAATTGTTGTACAATTTCATTGCTGAAATATGTGGTTGTGCGCAGGACTGGACACCTGCTTCATTCGTGGAATCAACAATAGAAGAACTGAAAAAGAAACTTGGAAACGATAAGGTGGTGCTTGGCCTTTCAGGAGGGGTCGATTCTACTGTTGCTGCGACCTTGCTCCATAAAGCAATTGGTAAAAACCTGACGTGTATATTTGTTGACAATGGCCTTTTACGTAAAAATGAGTTTCAGACCGTGTTGGATAATTACGAGCACATGGGCTTAAATGTGATTGGTGTGAATGCCGGAAAGAAATTTTTGGATGATTTGGCCGGTGTAACTGAACCTGAAGCCAAACGTAAGATTATTGGACGTGACTTTATTGAGGTATTTGATGATGAAGCGCATAAAATCAAAGATGTAAAATGGCTGGGTCAGGGCACCATTTATCCTGATGTAATCGAATCAGTTTCTGTAAACGGTCCATCTGCAACCATCAAGTCTCATCACAACGTAGGGGGCTTGCCTGATTTTATGAAACTGAAAATCGTTGAGCCCTTGAACCTGCTTTTTAAAGATGAAGTGCGTCGCGTGGGAAAAGCAATGGGAATTGATCCGGACCTGCTGGGCCGTCATCCATTTCCGGGGCCGGGCCTTGGAATTAGAATTTTAAGTGATGTTACACCGGAAAAGGTGCGTATTTTGCAGGAAGCAGATGCGATCTTTATTAAAGGATTAAAAGATGCCGGATTGTACAATGATGTTTGGCAGGCAGGTGTGATGTTATTGCCCGTGCAATCGGTAGGTGTGATGGGCGATGAACGTACCTATGAAAATGTTGTGGCCTTAAGGGCTGTTGCTTCTACTGATGGTATGACTGCTGATTGGGTGCATCTGCCTTACGAATTTCTTGCAAAAGTTTCAAATGACATTATAAATAAGGTGAGGGGTATCAATAGAGTTGTCTATGATATCAGTTCTAAACCACCAGCAACCATTGAGTGGGAATAAAAAATTTAAAGCGTACCGAAAGGAGAATCCGAAAAGATTCTCCTTTTTTTATGCTTTGATGTCAGATTTGACTGCCTTGAACAGATTTGAATTACATCATAATCCGATTTAAGCTATTGAATATAAGATATATATGCGGCATTTTCGAATGCTTTAAGCCCTTGAGAATTGAATATTTGAAAAGTAAGTGTACAATACATCATAAATTTACATTTCTAAACAATGCTTGGTCCATTATTGCATCTATTCAGAAATCAAAAATAAATAGATGACTGAAAAAAAAGATGTAAACAGAACAATGGGCGAGGGGGGAGATGAAATTTACATATCTAAACATTGATAATGCACATAAGTAAACTATTTGTATATAACAAAGGTTTTTGTCCACAATACACAATTCACGTATTGCAACTATCTCTGGTGCTGACGAATTATCCAATTGTGTTTTGTAAGTTGATCGAGAGGTTTACATGTGTAGCATTAAGAATGCTAGATGCAACATAATAACCTATTATTCAATAAGATATTGATTTAAACTAAAGTTATAATTTAAGT
>JBFHER010000095.1:0-12590 GCA_041584055.1 Bacteroidales bacterium | reverse complement strand
GGTGGGGACGAAGCTGCCTTGTTCGCAGGAGAATTATTTCGCTTATATAAAAAGTATTGTGCCGACAAAAAGTGGCAGGTTGAAGTTACCCATTTCAACGAAGGAACTTCGGGTGGGTTTAAAGAAGTTGTGATGAGCGTGACAGGGGAAGGCGTTTATGGAATCTTGAAATATGAATCCGGCGTCCATCGTGTACAGCGTATACCACAAACAGAAACACAAGGACGGGTACATACTTCAGCAGCAACGGTTGCTGTGCTCCCTGAGGCTGAAGATGTGGACATCCAGATCAGGCCGGATGAAATCCGTCGGGATGAATATTGTTCCTCTGGACCTGGCGGGCAGTCGGTGAATACAACCTATTCTGCCATTCGCTTAACCCACCTGCCAACAGGCATCGTGGTAACCTGTCAGGATCAAAAATCAAAATTGAAAAACCTGGATAAGGCCATGATTGAATTGAAAACCAGATTGTACAACCTGGAGTATCAAAAACACATGGATGAGATCTCAGCAAAACGTAAAACAATGGTCTCAAGTGGAGACCGCTCTGCTAAAATCAGAACTTACAACTATCCACAGGGGCGTGTGACTGATCATCGGATTAATTATACTGTTTATAGCCTGCAGTCTGTGCTGGATGGCGATATCCAGGATTTTATTGATAAGTTAATGATGGCTGAAAATGCCGAAAAACTGAAGGAAGCAGAATTGTAAGTCTTTGTTAATAGTAGACAGAGAACAGCGACTTTTTGACCGGTTATCTGTGAATGCTAAGGGAAGTAGATAAAAGTGAGATACTACAGGACCATGTGACCTCAAAATCACTTCCTATTTCCTCACTTTATAACTTTAACATTCAAACATTCTAACACTCAAACAACAATATGACAGCAAGCGAGTTATTTGAAACAATAAAAAAGAAGCAATCGTTTTTGTGCGTTGGGCTTGATAGTGATATTAAGAAAATACCAGCACATCTTCTGAATGAGGCAGATCCCGTTTTCGAGTTTAACAAGAAAATAATAGATGCAACTGCGAAATTTACAATTGCATACAAACCCAATATTGCATTTTATGAATCGGAGGGTGTAAAAGGCTGGAATGCCCTCGAAAAAACGGTTAACTATATCAAGGAGAACCATCCTGATATCTTTATCATTGCTGATGCAAAACGCGGAGATATCGGAAATACATCGGCCATGTATGCACGGGCATTTTTAGAAAATATGGCCTTTGATTCAGTCACTGTAGCACCTTACATGGGAGAAGACTCTGTGAAACCATTCCTTAATTATGAAGGAAAATGGGTGATTTTGCTGGCGTTGACGTCTAATAAAGGCGCCTTTGATTTTCAATTTATCAAAGACGATATTCATCAAGTTCCACTTTACAAACACGTAATCAAAACGAGTTGCAGGTGGGCTTCGGTTGATCAGATGATGTATGTTGTTGGTGCAACGAAAGCGGATATGCTCGCTGAGATTCGGACATTGATTCCAGACCATTTCCTGTTGGTTCCTGGCGTTGGTGCTCAAGGTGGCAGTCTTGAAGAGGTTGTGAAGTATGGTATAAATAAGCAATGTGGCTTATTGGTGAATTCTTCACGGGGCATCATTTTTGCTGATTCAACTGAGAATTTCCATCAGGTGGCTGGTGTGGAAGCCGAAAAAATTCAACGTCAAATGGCACAACACTTAAAAGAAAACAATTTATTATAAGCAATTTAGAGCATAGAAATGAGCCCTGTCGCATGATGTCGACAGGGCTTTTTTTTATCGTTTGTTTTTCTTTTTTGTGGTGTTAATGCCAAAGGGTAAGTAAAGAGGACAAAAGTTGAGCACACCTGTTAAAACAAATATGCCAGCCAGAATAATCAAAATCAGACCAATTGTGCCTGAAATAACATTGTACATGTAAAGAATTAGTATTGCCACTGCGATAATGTATCTGATCATTTTATCGCCTGATCCCATGTTTTTTTTCATAATATATTCGTCTTTAAAATTACTTATTCAAAAGTAAAAACATTTTTTTCATAAATTGTTCAATTCAAATATAGTTTTGAGGTTTTAAAAACACAATATCTTTTGTTTCTTTGATTGAGAAATCAATGAGCTATGATATTTGAAGAAGCACTTAATATAATTGAAATTGCATTGGGCGAAGAACAATTGCTGAATGAACCTGCAGGTCTCTATGAACCAATGGTTTACACGCTTGAGAATGGAGGGAAACGGCTTCGGCCAGCCCTGGCAGTCATGTCGGCATCCTTGTTTTCGTTACATCCTGAAAATGCAGTGAAGGCTGCGTTGGGACTGGAAATATTCCATAATTTCACCTTGCTTCATGATGATATTATGGATAAAGCGCCTATCAGGAGGGGAAATCCCACCGTTCATGAGAAGTGGGACGACAATACTGCTATTTTATCAGGAGATGCAATGTTAATCAAAGCCTATCAGTACATTGCAAAGGTTTCCGTGGAGAAACTGCCTGCAGTTCTTGAAGTTTTTTCACAAACAGCACTTGAAGTATGTGAAGGGCAACAGTATGATATGGAATTTGAATCACAAAAAGATGTATCAGAATCAGAGTACCTTGAAATGATTCGTTTGAAAACAGCGGTTCTGCTTGGCGGAAGTCTAAAGATAGGAGCAATTATCGGCGGAGCAGATAAGGAAGACCAGGATGCCCTGTATGAGTTCGGCATTAATCTGGGACTTGCTTTTCAGTTGATGGATGATTGGTTGGACGTGTATGGTGATGAACGGACTTTCGGTAAGAAACCTGGAGGTGATATCATGTCGAATAAAAAAACATTTATGCTGATAAATGCCCTGGATCGGGCGAAAGGAAACGTGCATGAAAAGCTTATGAATTATTTGAATTCTGATGGGTTTACCCGGGTTGAGAAGGTACAGGGTGTTACTGCTATCTTTAATGATTTAAATATCGGTGGTCTGGCAAAGCAGAAGATGGAGGATTATTATCAGAAAAGCATGAACGCTCTTGAGAAGGTAAACGTTGAGGCTGCAGAATTGAACGCATTGCGTGGGCTTGCGCAAAAAATGATAAAAAGAACAAATTAAACATTGAAAAGAGACCTTACAAAACTTTTTTTTGTGAACATTCTCCTCTATAATAATGTTTGAAAAATGCCTGAATAAAGGATTTAAATAAATTATCCATTTACATGGTTTAATTTATTTTGAATAACCATTGAAATTTGTAATTTAGCAAGATAAAGACGAACTATATGTCACAATTAGAAGGAACTGTATCACAGGTCATCGGACCTGTAGTTGATGTGAGTTTTAAACAGGAAGATGCCAGCTTACCAGCGATTCTTGATGCGCTGCAGATAATCAGAGAAGGTTTTGAACCACTTGTAGTGGAATGTCAGCAGCACATCGGTGAAAATACAATTAGAACCATTGCGATGGATTCTACCGATGGCTTGAAAAGAGGTACCAAAGTTATTGCCATGGGATCACCTATCTCTGTTCCTGTTGGAAACAAAGTTAGAGGACGTTTGATGAACGTTGTTGGGAATTCGATTGATGGCCTTGGTTCACTTGATGGAATTGGCAGAAGTTCAATTCACAAAGCACCTCCTGCTTACGAAGATTTAACTACATCCGCTGAAATTCTCTTTACTGGTATAAAAGTCATCGATTTGATTGAACCTTATGTGAAAGGTGGAAAGATTGGACTTTTTGGTGGTGCGGGTGTTGGAAAAACAGTATTGATACAGGAAATGATTAACAACATTGCAAAAGGACATGGTGGTCTTTCTGTATTTGCAGGTGTTGGAGAACGGACCCGTGAAGGGAATGACCTCCTGCGTGAAATGATCGAATCCGGAATTGTAAGATACGGTGACGATTTCATTAAGAGTATGGAGAAAGGAGGATGGGATCTTTCTAAAGTGAACATGGATAGCCTGGAAGAATCCTCACTAAGTATGATTTTTGGGCAGATGAACGAGCCTCCTGGAGCGCGTGCCCGCGTGGTGCTATCAGCCTTGTCGGTGGCAGAACAGTTCAGGGATGGTGATGGAACAGGTACAGGTAGAGATATACTTTTATTTATTGATAATATTTTCCGTTTTACCCAAGCAGGATCAGAAGTTTCTGCTTTGTTGGGAAGGATGCCATCTGCCGTAGGTTATCAACCCACACTTGCCACAGAGATGGGGGAGATGCAGGAGCGTATCACATCAACAAAAAATGGTTCCATTACCTCTGTTCAGGCAATCTATGTGCCTGCGGATGACTTGACGGACCCTGCACCTGCAACCACATTCTCGCATTTGGATGCAACCACAGTATTGAGTCGTAAGATAGCTTCGATTGGGATTTATCCGGCTGTTGATCCGCTGGATTCTTCTTCAAGAATATTATCACCGGATATCGTTGGTGAGGAGCACTACAACTGTGCTGAACGGGTAAAAATGATGTTACAAAGAAATACCGAATTGCAGGATATCATTGCGATTCTTGGTATGGATGAGTTATCTGAAGAAGATAAATTGGTTGTTCATAGAGCAAGACGTGTGCAGCGCTTCCTTTCACAACCCTTCCATGTGGCCGAACAGTTTACCGGAATCCCGGGCGTAATGGTTCCCATTGAAGAGACCATTCGCGGGTTTAACATGATTATGGATGGTGAATTGGATAAGTACCCTGAACAGGCATTTAACCTTGTTGGTACAATTGATGAAGCGATTAAAAAAGGTGAAAAATTATTAGCGGATGCCAGGTAAACACAGAATAAGCCTTGAGGTCATAACCCCTGAGAAAGTGTTGTTTAAAGGGGATGTTGACATGGTAGAACTGCCAGGCACAAATGGACGTTTTCAGGTGTTGCCTGACCATGCTTCTCTTGTTTCCTCATTGTCTGCAGGAGAGGTACTGATGGAATCTGATAAAAAGAAAAATACACTCTCTATTCAAGACGGTTTTGTAGAAGTAAAGGATAATAAGGTTGTTGTGTTGGCAGGTTCAATGCAATAACTGATTTTTCCTTTCCTTTCTTCCCTCTTATAACTTCTGACTCTTCATGAAGATTCTGATCATACGTTTTAGTTCCATTGGTGATATCATTCAGTGTATGTCTGTCACGCGTGGAATAAGACGTTTTTTTCCGGATGCAGAAATACATTGGATTACACGTCAGGACATGGCCGGCATTCTTTACACGGACCCACATATAAATAAGGTCTGGGAATTTGATCGGGAATCAGGACTGAGTGGATTAATAAAAAAGGCAAAGGAGTTAAAGAAAGAGAATTTTGATGTTGTCTATGATGCACATTTGAATATTCGCTCGTTCATCACCAGGATTGTGCTGGGATATATCTCTAAGCGTACACTTAAATCCAATCATAAATTATTTGTTCGAAAGAAGAATCGGATCAACCGAATGTTGTTTTTTAATTTTAATCAACGCAATTCGTTGCCACTGCCTTTTCGTGGGATGGTTTCCTTTCAAAAACCACTTCTCCCTTTGGGGATTGCCTTTACAAATGAAAGAGATAAATCGTGGCAGTTTCCAAAAAGAGTGGTGGATCGGATAAGTGGGATGCTTGAAACGCGAAATTACGATACACGTGAATTTATAACCATTGTCCCATCAGCTGCATGGGAGTTAAAACGATGGCCGGTTGAACATTGGCAGGAATTGGTTCGGGTCATGAGCGATAAAAATTTCTTAATCCTGGCGGGCCCTGATGATGAGTTTACAAAAGACATTGAAAATGTGGCACCTGACCGGGTTATGAACCTCTATGGTAAAACCTCTTTGATTGAAAGTTTTTATGTTGTTTGGCGTTCTCATCTGATTATTTCTGCGGATACAGGATTTCTGCATGCTGCAGATTTGTTTGGAAAGAAGACAATTGCTTTTATGGGGCCAACTGCTTTCGGACATACGACCGGACGAACCATTACGACCCTTGAACTTGATTTGCCATGCCGCCCTTGTTCCAAAGAAGGAAATTCAAAATGCAAACTGGCCGAAAACAAAAAGTGCCTTGTGGATATTACACCGCTGGTTGTAAAAAGAGAAGTTGAAGCATTGCTGAGTCGTATGGATTTTAACACGGAAGAGGAATAAACCACTTTCATGCTATTTAAAAACTGAATTTTGTGCATTTACTTTAATGATTATCTTTGCACAAATTTTTTTTTATGACTAAGTGCACTCTGATTGTAACCACATACAACTGGCCTGAAGCCCTGGAACTAGTGTTAAAGAGTATCATGAAGCAATCTGTTTTACCCGGAGAGGTTGTTATTGCTGATGATGGTTCAGGAAATCAGACCCGCGATTTGATTCAAAGATACAAGGACATATTTCCCGTACCTTTAAAGCATTCATGGCAGGTAGATGAGGGATATCGCATTAACAGTGCGCGCAATATGGCAATTAAAGAATCTGATTTTCCTTACATTATACAAATTGATGGTGACATTATCCTGCATCGCCATTTTATAAAAGATCATTTGAAATTTGCCCGTGAAAAGCGATTGGTTGTTGGACGTAGGGTGGGTGTTTCGAAAGAACTCACCGATAAATTTACAAAAGAAAAGAAGTATTTCGGCTTAAAAGCATTCAGAAGTAAGATTGTTTGTCAATTGCATAATCTGTTGCTATATAATAAATTTTCAGTTCGTGGCTTGTGTGGTTGCAATATCGGTTTTTGGAAGGATGATGCATACAGTGTGAATGGTTACGATGAAAACATGATGAGCAAAGGTCCGAATGATAAAGAATTTGGTGCCAGACTGGTAAACAAAGGTGTCACCACATTTAACATGAAATTTTATGGGATTCAATTTCATTTGTTTCATGGTGAAGGAAAATTAAGATCAAACTATCAGCATCTTAAAAACCTGTATGATGAAACCAATGAAACAGGAAGACATTGGTGTGAAAATGGTTTAAAATCAGCATAATGAAGCTCGGATTATTCTTCCCTAAACGAACAACTGATTTTAACAAAGCGGCTGCATCTCACTGGATCAGGGTGCTGCAAATGGAAAAGTATTATAAACAGATTGGCATCGAAGTTTCAATTAACAAGCCATTCAAACGTTATGATGTTTCGGTGTTTTTTAGAAAACCAAAACCGAAGTATTACTGGTTTATGAGATATCTGAAAATAACATCTAAAAAGTTATTTTTTGATACCTGCATAAATATCTTTGATACCCATGAAGAAATAGATGCAAAGCGATTATCAATTGCGCACAAAATTGCAGGGATCAGTGATGGCATTATTTGCGCTTCAGATAAAATTGCTGAAAAAGCCAACGAACATGCGAAATCTGTTTTTGTAATGGATGATCCGGTTGATTTTGCTGATTTTTGCACACTTAAAGAACATGTAAATCTGGATAATCCGGTTTTTGGTTGGTCTGGTGTTCCACACAAAGCAGTGTACTTAAATACCTATGCTTCTGATATAGACGGAAAAATAATTCTTATTACAAAGGATTATATTAAGGATCAAAAACTGAAATTTAATTACAAATATATCCCCTGGAAATATGAAGATTTTCCCACTGATTTATTGAAATGTGATGTGGGGTTTCTACCACGTACCCTGGATGATGAATACAATGCTGGGCATAGTTCTCATAAAGCACTGGTATTTGCGAGTTTGGGTATTCCAATTATTGCGAACAAAGTGCCTTCATATGTGAAACTTGCCTCGTTTTATGAAAGCATTGTTTTTCTGGAAGACAATGATAATAATGTGCAGCAGTGTTTGGCACAGCTAAAAAGCAAAAGCAGAAACATTCAACGTCTCAAGGATTATTATGCATGTGAGAATCAGGCGAAAAGAATGAAGGCCTATTTCGAATCGCACCTTGAATCACAACCTTAATGGTGCCATGTATTTTCATCAAATATTTTAAATAACGCTTCTTTAAATCGGATTTCATTGAAGCGTGCCATGACAGCTTTTTTGCCTTTTTCACCAATTATTTCTAATTGAGCTTCGTTCATGTTCAGAATGGACTGAAGGATTTGTGATATGTCATTGATCTCCCGTTCTACTATAAATCCGTTTTCGGTGGAATTTATAAATTCTTTGCTTCCTCCCGAATCTGTTGTTAGTACAGGTATGCCTTGTGCCATTGCTTCAAGCAAAGCATTAGAAATACCTTCGTTGTCACTTAGTAATACAAATAAATTAGCCTTTTTTAAATAGTCAGAAGGGTCCTTTTGAAATCCTGCAAGATGGATAATGGATTCGAGTCCTTTTGTTTTAATTTGATTTCTGAGGTTCTCCTCTTCGCGACCCTGACCTATAAAAGTGACAATAATTTTATTCTTTAATTCTGTTGGGAGGAGCGAAATGGCTTCAACAAGCAAGTGAAATCCCTTCCTGCGGGTAAGCATTCCTACACTTGTGATGTGAAATTTTTTTTCGTGTTGATGTGGCAGTTGCGATAAGGCTTTTAAGCCTGGTATTGCATTGTATAATACGAAAACATCTTTTTCGGACATGAATGCATAGCGGCGCAAGTTCGTTTCTATGCGTTGCGCATTTACAATGATTCCATCGTTAAGTTTATTGTATATCAGATTGTGCCAGATAGGACGATTCATATCTCTCACAATGCCCAATCTAATCAAATGTCGGATTTTTAAATATCTGGAAAGAACACCAAAAATAAAATACTCTTTCTTTTTGGTGCTGACAATGCAATCAATGTTATGTTTTTTGATGAAACGATATGCCTTTACAAAAGAGTATATATCCCAAACTGCAAACATGGGAGCGAAATCTTTGATGCGTTCCTTTCCGAAATCATCTCCAAGCGCTGGGTTTCTGCCAAAGAAGAAAACCTGATGTTTTTCGCTCAGTGCCTGCATGGCCATGGCACTCCACTTTTCGTTCCCACCCCACGATTTTGCAGAACAGACAAACAATATGTTCATTTGTTTTTACTTAGTTGCTGAATGAATAATCCTTCCAGTTTCGTCGCCATTACTTCGGTCGTAAACTGTTCATTTACCTTGTCTCTTGCCCGTTTTGCCATCATCGCACGATCGGTTTTGTCGCTGAAATATGTCTCAAGGGCGTCGTAAATCATTGCCGGTTTTTTGGGCTCGATGATAATGCTGTTAACGCCATGGTCGACGAGTTCTTCTGCGCCATTGACGCGTGTGAGAATGGCAGGTGTACCATGGGCCATGGATTCCATCACCACATTGGGCATTCCTTCGAAGAGGGAGGGTAAAACAAAAATATCTGCTGCCTGATAATAGGGACCAGGCTGCTCTATAAAACCCATGAGGATGACGTATTCTTCAAGCTTAAGTTGCTTTATTTTCTTTTTAAGATACTCCTCGAGTTTGCCTTGTCCTGCGATAAAAAAGCGATAGTTTTTCCCCCTTTCTTTGCACATTGCAGCTGCATCTATGAGGTAGTCGTATCCTTTTTGAAGTGACAGACGTCCCGCGGAAAAAACAACTTTATGGTCATCATCAATTCCAAATACCTTCTTTTTTGTGTTCGCTGCGTTCAGCTCCGGTAGTGTCATTCCGTTGTAAACAACATGAATGAAATTTGGTCCAAACCAACCAAAAGATGCATAAGTGTTTTTGATAGACTGTGTGTTTGTAATAATGCCATCAATCAGTTGGGTAAAGGGATAACGGTATCGTTTTTTATTTGTAAAGAGTTGTAGTCCCTGCCTTGAGAAAATAGCGCCTGTCTTTACCCTTCTTCCCGCACGACCTCCAATTTTAACATCTTTATTCTGACAGCAAACCAAAACATCGATGCGTAGTTGAATTAAAAGTTTTTGCAAACGGAACATTGCTAAAAAATCAATGTCAGAGTGGATTGCAAAATTAACAGTGCTCACTTCCTTCTGTCTTGCTTTTTTCTGGATTATGGAGCCATTTTTACATCCAATAATACTTCGATGACCTTTTAGATTTAAGCCGCTGGCAGCTTCAACCATCCATTTCTCACCACCGCCCCAACGATTTTTGCGCAGTGAATTTATAAAGAGTATTTGCATAAGTCTTACTGAGAAAACAAAGATAGTCTCTTTTAATTGTTCTCCAACCGTGTTTAATTGTTGTGCAACCATAAAAAATAATAATTTTGTGATCAAGAAAAGAAGTATGAAAAGAAAAGATATCGAGATAATGGCACCGGTTGGGTCATGGGAGTCCCTGACGGCAGCGATACAAGGCGGAGCAGATTCAATCTATTTTGGGATAGAACATCTGAATATGCGTTCTCGTTCTTCAAACAATTTTACAACCGAAGATTTAAAAGAAATTGTAAAGCGTTGTTTAAGGGAAGAAATAAAAACCTACCTCACCATCAATACTGTAATCTATGGTGGAGATATCGGTATAATGAAGACCATTGTCGATACTGCCAAAGAGGCAAAAGTTTCAGCAATTATCGCTTCAGATGTGTCGGTGATGATGTATGCACGTGAAGTTGGAGTGGAGGTGCATTTATCAACACAACTTAATATCAGTAATGTTGAAGCGTTGAAGTTTTATGCACAGTTTGCAGATGTTGTTGTGCTTGCCCGTGAATTAAACATGGAACAGGTTGCAGAAATATACCTGGCCATTCAGCAGCAAAATATATGTGGCCCCGGAGGAGAAAAAATACGCATTGAGATGTTTGCACACGGTGCATTGTGCATGGCTGTTTCAGGAAAATGTTACCTGAGTCTTCATGAAATGGATCACAGTGCCAACAGAGGCGCCTGCATGCAGATATGCAGACGGGGATATGTTGTAACAGACAAGGATACCGGCCGTGAGCTTGAGATCGACAATGAATATATCATGTCGCCAAAAGACTTAAAAACAATTCACTTTTTAAATAAAGTATTGGATTCCGGGGTTCGGGTTTTGAAAATAGAGGGGCGTGCACGTGGTGCAGAATATGTGAAAACGGTTGTGGAATGTTACCGGGAGGCGGTTGAAAGTTATCTGGATGATTCGTTTGACGCAGATAAAATCGCTCGCTGGGATGAGCGTTTATCCAAAGTGTTTAACCGTGGATTCTGGGATGGCTATTATCTTGGCCAACGGCTTGGCGAATGGAGTCATATTTATGGCTCTGCAGCCACACATAAAAAAGTGTATATCGGAAAAATAACAAATTATTTTTCTCAGTTGGGCGTTGCGGAAGCATTGCTGGAAACCCAATCCCTTGCAAAAGGTGAAGAAGTATTGATTATGGGCCCGACCACCGGAGCACAGGAGTTTGTTATTGACGAAATCAGAGTTGACTTAAAACCGGTGGAAGTGGCACAGAAAGGAGAACGCTTTTCAATGAAGGTGGAGGACCGTGTGAGAAGAAACGACAAATTATACAAGTGGGTGGATTCTGAAACACTGAAACGCTAAAGCTTCAAGAACATTCATGGGAAAATCAAAAAATAACTTTTATGTGGTTTGGGTAGGCGTAAAACCCGGAATTTACAAATCATGG
This sequence comes from Bacteroidales bacterium, assembly GCA_041584055.1. Classification (GTDB taxonomy): domain Bacteria; phylum Bacteroidota; class Bacteroidia; order Bacteroidales; family UBA5342; genus JBFHER01. The sequence goes on along the minus strand of JBFHER010000095.1, from coordinate 1,096 downwards.
GATGAGTGTAAATTGCAGGTTCACGGCTATGAAGGTGCTAAATACAAAGGGTTTAAAACCAAACAGGAAGCTGAGGTTGCCTATGCCGGTTCGCCGACGATAGCTATGAGCAGAAAGGAGCCGGCAGAAGTGGACTTGGCTCTATTTGAACGTCCTGATGGTCCCATTGCAAACTCAATTGCTGTTGATGCTGCGTGCAGTGGCAATCCGGGTAAAATGGAATACAGAGGTGTGTATACAGCCTCAGCCACGGAGATATTTCGATTGGGTCCCTTTGAAGATGCAACCAATAACATTGGAGAATTTTTGGCACTGGTGCATGGTTTGGCATGGCTAAAACAAGAAAAACTTGAATTGCCTGTTTATTCTGACAGTAGAAATGCAATTTCCTGGGTGGATAAAAAAAAATGTAATACCAAATTAAAGCCAAGCCAAAAAAATGCTAAAGTATTTGAATTGATTGCACGTGCTGAAAAATGGCTACGAACCAATACCTGGGATACTAAAATAATGAAGTGGGAAACACGTAAGTGGGGTGAAATTCCTGCAGATTTTGGGAGGAAATAAGATGAGAACAGTAATTCAAAGGGTATCAGAAGCATCGGTAGAAGTAGACGGAAAAGTCGTGGGTGAAATCAGTCAGGGCTTGCTTGTTTTACTTGGGATAGAGAATGAAGATAATTCAGAAGACATCCAATGGCTATCTAATAAAATTTCAAATTTAAGAATCTTTGATGACGCCAGTGGTGTGATGAATCGATCTGTCCTTGATGTCAATGGTAAGGTGCTTGTAATTAGCCAGTTTACGCTTCATGCCAGAACAAAAAAAGGAAATCGTCCGTCGTACATCAATGCGGCCGGACCTGACGTAGCCATCCCGCTTTACGAAGCGTTTTGTGAACGTATGTCCAGTGATTTGAATGCGCCGGTTGAGAAAGGGATTTTTGGTGCCCACATGAAAGTGTCGCTTGTAAACGATGGACCGGTGACGATCACAATGGATACTAAAAATAAGGAATGATGGATTGGGTAAAAGAAATGAATGGTGCAATAACGGTTTGTGACGAAAATTTTATAATTGTGGATATGAATGATC
>JBFHER010000094.1:0-12765 GCA_041584055.1 Bacteroidales bacterium | reverse complement strand
TCCGTGGCGTTTTAATAATTAATAGAATGAAGGAAGGAGCCGGGAGAAAACGTTAGTTTAAATAGCCGAGAGATAGGTTTTTAGTGCTGACATTCCGCAATGTATTTCGTCCTCAGGAAAAAGAATAGATGCCTTGGCTAAATAAGAAGAGAAAGTAACTTCATTAAACAACATAAATACTGTGACAGAATGAAAAGACATGCATTGACTCTCTCCTCACTAATTGTATTTGCCATGGTTACAATGGCTGTTTCAGGCGATTCAATTTTATCAAATAAAAATTATTGGAATGCCGGCACGCCCCTGGTTTCTTACCGCTTGTCTCCGCCGCCTCCTGGATATGTGCCAAGGTGGATCGATGTGGATAAAGATGGTGATCCGGATATCATCTATTCGATCACTGTGAGAAATACCCCCATTCTTTGGATCGACGATGATGATGATATGAAAACCGGTGATCTTGAGGGCGATACAGACAGTGATTGCTTGTTGATTGATGTGAACAAGGATGGGAACTACCATGGTTTTGAAGATGTGGCTGTGGATTGGGTGGATACAGACAATGATGGGAAAGCAGATATGCAGGTCTATGTGGAGTACCCAGGGGAAGGGAAATCGCGCGGTGGGCACTACATGTGGGTGATTGATGAAGACAGGGACAATGTGTTTAATTACATCGATTGGAACACTTTTGAACTTCGCGCGTGGCTTCATGAAGGAAATTCAAATTTCCTTGAAGATTATATGGGGAAAAGTACATTTTTAAAGGCGCATGCACCCACCTACAGCATCAATGACATTCGCCTTAACTGGGAAAATCCTTTTTTATTTTTTGATCCTGATCAGGATGGACATACAGAAATGGCCTTTCGGGCTTTAGACACTCCGAAAAACCGAAACGAAAACTTTGTGGAGGGGATCATAAGCTATGTGGCAGTGGCATATGATATGGATAACGATAATGGTGCGGGCAATCAATTGGATTACGATATGGCTTTCCGTTTTACAGGCAAAGGCTTCAATTACATGGACCAGGTGCACAAATTCAATAATAAAAGACTGCTTGAAGCCGACACGTTTTTTACAGATCCACGCTGGAGACAAGTCTCGGAACTTATCTATCCAGATCATCTTACAGCCCTTGATCTGACTTATCAAAAGGGTGATTGGCAGGAAATTTATTTTGTGTACGACGAAGATGACGATTGTGAACGGTGGGAAAGGGTTGAGTTTTATGAACCATTGAATCCATTTAAAACAGGAGGACGCAATGGTGGACTTGATAACAATTTGCAGGCAGATGCCATCGGTGACCGTGGGGAATGGGATCTGGATAACAGCGGAAAGGCCAATATTTACCTTTCTGATTTTGATGGAAGAATTCACCTTTTTGGCGCAGAATGGGGGTGCTGGCGCATTGATCAGTTGGCATTTTCCTATCAGGCTTGGGGAGGTTTGTACGACAACTATCAGACAAAATGGGAACGTGCTCAAAACGAATTCTCTCCCTTTAGTACCATTAAATATGAGGATACGGACGGCAATGGTTTTTTTGATATAATAAACATGGATATTGATGGGGATACCATCTTTGAAAAGATTGTTTCCTTAAAGTCACTTGGCCTCAACGATGCATGCAAAGTGATCCAAACCTCAAAAATGAACTATGAGGACTATCGAAAACTACATACAAGCATGTCCGAGAAAATTTGGAAACGTGCTGAAATGGCTTTGGAGGTAGCGCAGAAATTTGGGATAAACACTTCATGGTACGCATTTATGAAGCATCCAAAATCAGAAGGTGAGAAGTATCGTTATGGATACTGGTTGCAGTTGTACATCTACATGGACTTGGTTGACCTTTCACAAAGAGGAAGTGTAGACTTAAAAATGGAGAAAATCGACAGGGCTTATTTCGGTGGTAACTGGGATTCGCTCTTAAAATAAAAAATAATTAAGTGTATGATTATGAAACGAATATTTAGAACGCTGAGCATTTTAGGACTGGCAGTGCTAATGTGTGCATGTGGTGAAAAAAAATCAGTCTTGCTGATAAGTGATGGATCTGTTTTTGAAGCAAAAACCGGCTTCCCAAAATTTAGCTGGGATACCACGCCCATGTATTATCATTTTGGAGACATTGATAGGGTGTTAAAACCGGAAGAAGTAAAATTCATTGCAGACAGAACGGATTTCATTTGCATCGAAAAATCGCATGGATTCAAAATGCTGGGTGATGCAGTACTGGGAACCAAACATGAAGTGGAAGCATTTCATGAAATAAAACCCGATGCAAAGGTATTGTATTATTTTAATTCCTTTGTTGCATGGCCATTTACCAGGTTTAATAAAGACCTTACACCGGAAAAAATCGCTGAAAACCCAGAGCTGGCAAAATTTCTGGTTAAATATTACAAGACCGGCGAACTGATGGAAAAAACAAATGGTCCTGCATTCTCTTATTATTTCGATTATTTGAATCCCGAGTTTCGTCGCTGGTGGGTGGATGCCGTTATTGAAGGAGTAAACGTATCAGGTGCGGATGGCGTTTTTATTGATCGGATGAATAAAGATGGTCAATCAGGTTATGCGCCAGAGAGAAACGATGAAGTGCAAAATGCTAAAAAGGAAATGATGTCGGCACTCAAAGAAAAACTGGGTCCGGATAGAATACTTGTTGGCAATAACGCTGCCGACAATCCAAATGTGTTTCCCTATTGTGATGCTTTTATGTTCGAACATTACAATGCTTCAGTTACCAACAAAGAAAACCTCCTGAAGGAATGGGAAGATATGGTTCAGGTAGCCAAAGCCGGAAAAATTTCAATTTATCGTTTTGGAGCCAAAGGCAAGGGGCGAACAGATATCACCATAGGGGAAACAGATACAGGCGGAATGGAAGAACGTTCAAAGAATCAATTGGAATATTTTTTAGCTTGTTACCTCATCGGTGCACAGCCTTATTCCTTCTTTCAATACAACTGGGGATGGAATTTGCCCGACGGTAATTTGGTTGATTATCCGGAGCTGCAGAGACCTCTGGGGGCACCAAAAGAAGCCTATAAACGTGTAAACCCTGATGGCTGGGAATTTACCCGAGAATTCGAACATGCAAGCGTTTGGGTAAATACTGAAACAAAAAAGGCTAAAATTACCTGGCAATAGGGAGTCCCAATTAAAAAAACAACACTTTGATTCTAAGCTATAACAAAATTTATTCTTACACATGGCATGAATAAAATTCAGATTTTATTTTCGGCGATCGTGGTGCTAGTGACATTTCAGGGCTGTTCTAAATTTAAAAACACAGGTTCAGAATCGTTGGAAAGTCCGGCTTATAAACGAGGGATCACCATGGTCACGCCGGCTTCACAATGGCGGGAGGGCTTGCCTGCAGGAAATGGAACCATCGGTGCTCTGGTGTATGGTGCAATCGGTACCGAACGCATTCTGTTCAATCACAATGAACTCTGGTATGGTGGCATTAAGTCTGAATTACCCGATATGTCTGAAGAACTGCAAGTGGTACGTAAAATGATGTTGAATGGTGATTATGGGCCTGCCAACATGCACTATGTGAATAAAATGATAGAAAAAGGCTTTAATGGACGTCATGCGGACTATCACCCGGCATTTGATATGCTCATAAGCATGGAACGGGAGGAGCTTTTTGAAGATTATTCGCGGACACTCAATTTTGAGACTGGCGAAGTTCAGGTGAAATGGCGCGATGGTGAAACGAAATATGTGCGCCGTCTGTTTGTTTCAATTCCTGACGATATTTCGGTACTGTCTCTTAAAGCCAATCATAAAAACGCCATCAATGGTGCTGTTACCCTTGATATCCATGACCTGAGAGATGCTGTTTACATGAATGGCAAACAATTTGACCCCGGCTTTACCTTCGAAACGATTTTGGATGGAGAATTTGTAGAATTCCGTGCAGATGGAAGCGATGGCGGTGAGTTTGGCGGTGTCCTACGGGTGTATGCTGAAAATGGGAAAACTGGTGAAAAAGCGGGGCAACGCCTGCATTTTAGTTCCCATACTGGTGGCAAAGCAATCACTTTTGATCAGGCAGATGAGTTGGTCCTGATGCTTGCAATCTATGCAAATGAGCCAGGTGAAACCGCAGTGCCTCGCTTAAAGCAACGCCTTGCAACCATTGAACCTAATTATGATGCCCTTTTTATGCGTCATCAAAAACAACACAGTGAACTGTTTAACAGAACAGGGATCTCCATCAATCAGGCTGGGAAAAGAGATACACCAAATGAAACGCTTTTGTTGGATGCTTACCAAAACAGGGCATCCCTGGAGTTGGTGGAAAAGCTTTCTGATTATGGACGCTATTTACTCATATCCAGTAGCCGGGAAGGTGGCGTCCCTGCAAACTTACAGGGATTATGGAATGGGGATTATGCACCGCCATGGCACGGTCACTACGGGAACAACGAAAATCTGCAAATGAATTACTGGCAGGCAATGCCAGGCAGATTAAATGAAGCAATGCTGGCATTCTTTGATTTCTTTGATGCCCATATGGATGATTTCCGTTACAATGCAAAACAATTGTGGGGATGCCGTGGGATTTACATTCCACCATTCATGACACCCTCCAATCCCGTTATGGTTGAAAATCAGGCGCATACCATCAACTGGACTGAAGCCGCTGGATGGTTGTCATCTTTTTATTATGATTACTACTTGTTTACCGGGGATGAGGATTTCCTGAGGAACAGAGCAATTCCTTTCTTAAAAGAAACAGCATTGTTCTACGAAGATTTCATCATTAAAGATGAGCATGGAAAGAATATGTTTGTTCCATCCGAATCCCCTGAGAACCAGCCAGCTGATAAGGTGTGGCTCAATCCTGCGACAGGACGAAGGGAGAGCATTCGAATTCAAATAAATTCAACCATGGCCATTGCTGTTGCGAAAGAGGTTTTTAGCAATTTAATCAAAGCATGCCAGGTTTTGAATGTTGAAGAAGAAGGGGTGAGCCGATGGAAAACAATGATTGCGGATATGCCTGAATATCAGGTTAACGAAGATGGTGCCATGCGTGAATGGTTGCATCCGGACTTTAAAGACAACTATGAACACCGGCACGAATCGCATGTATATCCTGTATTTCCTGGACATGAAGTAACCCTTGAAACAAATCCGGAAATTTACGAGGCATGCCGGGTAGCCATTGAAAAACGTAAAACCATTGGATTGAAAGCACAAACGGGGTGGTCGCTTGCACACATGGCAAATGTGTATGCCCGCCTGGGGCAGGGTGATAAGGCAAAAGAAGCTCTGGACATCCTGTCGCGATGTTGTCTGGGACAGAATCTGTTTACTTATCACAACGATTGGCGATACATGGGGGTAACAGGAAGCGGTTTATGGGGGAAATCGGCACCGTTCCAAATGGATGCCAATTTTGGAATTACAGCGGCCGTATACGAGATGCTATGTGGATCCAATGCAAGCATGCTGAGAATATTGCCTGCGCTGCCTTCCGATTGGATAAAAGGTGAGTTTCATGGCATGCTCACACGTGCAGGAGTGCGAACATCAGTAATGTGGGATATGGAAAAAAAAGAACTGGAAATAAATCTTGTGGCAGAGCGCGATGCAAACTTCCATATCCAATTCCCAGCACGTATTAAAAGCATTCAAAGCAGAGAGAAAGAGCTGCTTCAAACATCAGATCACGGAGATGCATATCGATCGATTACATTGAAAAAAGGTGAAGACATTAAATTTAAGGTACGTTTATAAGTGCTTGTTTTATCAACGAACTATAAATTATTGTTATCCTCAATGAAATGGATAGGTTGCTCCAAACAACAAGAAATAATTAGATTGTATTGTTTTACTGAACTGTCGACAACATAAATATCAATATTGAAAATGACCTTGTATTAAAATGCATAAGTTTTATCATTTTATTCCTTACTCTTTGTAAGTTTGCATTCGAAAGAATAAACACCCATATCACCTATGTTTGGCATAAAAATGATCAGATTGTTTAAAAAAATAGAAAACTTAAATAAGAAAAAATGAACTTCAGAACATTCTCAGCTTTTATTTTATTGCTTGTGTTAAGCATGGCATGTACAAAAACAAAAGTAGAACAAGGCAAACCAAACATTATTTTTCTTTTTGCGGATGATCAATGTTATAGTACAATCAACTCCTTAGGAAACAGTGAAGTGATTACTCCAACCCTGGATAAAATGGTGGAGAGCGGAGTTACGTTTACGCATGCATATAACATGGGTGGATGGAATGGCGCTGTTTGTGTGGCATCTCGTGCGATGCTCAACTCAGGTCGTTTTCTTTGGCGTGCTTCCAGAACAGAATCACGTTTTACAACACCGGAAATTAGCTCTCAGTTTTGGGGGAATTTGATGGGAAATGCGGGTTATCAAACTTTTATGGCCGGGAAATGGCATGTGAAACTAAATCCTGACAGCTGTTTTCAAACAACCGGAAGCATTCGCGCTGGCATGCCATCACAGACGAAAGAAGGTTACAACAGGCCTTTAAGCGAAAATGATACAACCTGGAGACCCTGGGATAAAAAATTTGGTGGTTTTTGGGAAGGCGGTAAACACTGGAGTGAAGTGCTGGGTGATGAGGCCATCGAGTTCATCCAAAAAGCAGCCCCCAAAGATGACCCCTTCTTTATGTATGTGGCTTTCAATGCTCCCCACGATCCTCGTCAGTCACCAAAGGAATTTGTGGATATGTATCCACTGGATCGCATTTCAGTACCTGAAACTTTTTTACCCGAATATCCTTACAAAGATGAGATGGGATGCTCCAAAAACTTGCGTGATGAAAAATTGGCGCCTTTTCCACGTACCGAATACGCTGTAAAAGTAAACCGTCAGGAGTATTATGCCATTATTACCCATTTGGACAGTCAGTTGAAACGGATTTTGGAAGAACTTGAAAAAACTGGGGAGAAAGACAATACATACATTTTCTATTCTGCAGATCACGGTTTGTCTTGTGGAAATCATGGTTTAATCGGAAAGCAAAGCATGTTTGATCACAGTGTTCGCGCACCATTAATTGTGATCGGTCCGGACCTGCCTAAAGGAAAGAAAGTTGACATGGATGTGTATATTCAGGATATAATGCCTTCTACCCTTGAACTGGCGAATATCGATAAACCTGAATATGTTGAGTTTAGCAGTTTGATGGCCCTGGCAAAAGGAGAGCAGTTGGAAGGAAATTATCCTGCTATTTATGGTGCTTACCAGAGTACACAACGAATGATCAGAACAAATGGGTACAAATTAATTGCCTACCCGAGAGCACATAAATTATTGTTGTTTGATATGAAAAATGATCCTTTGGAAATGAATGATTTAGCAGATTTGCCGGAAAATAAGTCCCTTGTAGAAGATTTGTTTACACAATTGCTGGATTTACAGTTGAGCATGGGCGACTCCCTGGATTTAAAGCCTTTTTATCCGGAATTTGTGAATTAATTATAAATAAAAAATATGAATTCGTAGAAGTGACTAAAAGTGCCTTCTACTAAATTAATATAACGTCATGATGAAATCCAGATTATTGTTGTTTGTGAGTGTTTTAATGCTATTGGGAGCATGTAATTCAAAGCCAAAAGTGCAGGAAAAAGCAACGAGTGCAAAACGACCCAACATAATTTTTATGATGTCTGATGATCATGCTTATCAGGCCATCAGTGCATATTCCGATAAATTGATTCAAACACCGAACATCGACAGATTGGCGAAAGAAGGTATGCTGTTTCGAAATGCGTGTGTGACAAACTCCATTTGTGCGCCTTCGCGTGCAGTTATTCTCACTGGGAAACACAGTCACCTGAACGGTAAAACAGACAACTATTTTCCATTTGATACTACACAGATAACCTTTCCTCAATTACTGCAGGATGGCGGTTATCAAACAGCCATGTTCGGGAAATTACACTTTGGAAATAGCCCTAAAGGCTTTGATGAATTTAAAATCTTACCAGGTCAGGGCGCATATTATAATCCTGATTTTATAACCAAAAATGAAGGGACCATTCGTGTGGATGGCTATGTAACGGATATTATAACCGATATGACCATCAACTGGCTTGAAAAAGAACGTGATCCCAACAAGCCTTTCATGTTGATGTACCTTCACAAAGCACCCCATAGAGAGTGGTTGCCTGCTGAACGACATTATAAAACATTTACACAAAAAACATTTCCTGAACCTGAAACTTTGTTTGATGATTATAAGGGAAGGGGGACAGCCGCCAAAACAGCGGAGATGAACTTACTCACACACATGAATTGGGCCGGAGATTCGAAAATCACCCCGGAATTAATGGATGAACTGGGGATTCCCGAAACCTGCGACTGGGACAAGTCGGCTTTTGCACGTGAAGTGGGACGGCAAACCCCTGAACAACGCGCGAAATGGGATGCGGTTTACGGACCAATCAACGACGCATTTAAAAAGAACTACAAAAACATGTCAAAAAAAGAACTCATGCAATGGCGTTTTCAACGCTACATGCAGGATTATCTTGGAACAATTGCTGCCGTGGATGAAGGCGTGGGAACGGTTTTGGATTATCTGGATAAAAATGGTTTGACAGAGAACACAATCGTTGTTTATACATCCGACCAGGGCTTTTATTTAGGCGAACATGGATGGTTTGACAAGCGCTTTATTTACAATGAATCGTTTAAAACGCCTTTGCTGGTTCGTTGGCCAAAGGTGATTGAACCCGGAACTGTGAATACACAAATGGTGCAGAATCTTGATTTCGCACAAACATTTCTGGAAGCAGCAGGCCTTACCGCACCTTCTGATATGCAAGGGGAGAGCCTTATTCCTATTTTTAACGGTGATACAGAAGATTTTAGGGATGCGGCTTACTATCACTACTATGAATACCCTTCCGTGCACATGGTGAAAAGACATTATGGCATTGTGACCGAAGAATACAAGTTGATTCACTTTTATTACGATGTGGATGAATGGGAATTGTATGATAGAAAGAAGGATGAACATGAAATGACAAATGTTTACAACGATCCTGCATATGCAGAGATTGTGAAGGAATTAAAAGAAAAATTGAATAACTTAAGGTTGAAGTATAAGGACTCTGCGGAATTGGACAGTACCTATATCCATGATTTCCTGAACAGAGATACACCAAGTCATTAAAATTTCACGAAAATGAAACGAACAAAGCAAATAGTTAGCACAGCACAATTTTTATTCCTGATTTTATTTGCTGCTTCTCAGGTAAATGGTCAGATTCCTTTGCCGAAGAATTTGGAGCAAGCTTATCCCCGTCTATACATAACACCGGATGAGAAAAAAGGACTGGAGGAAACCATTGAAAAAGAAGACTGGGCACAGGCCGTATTAAGTGGCTTACACAATCGCATTGATGAACATGTGCTACGTCATGTAAATGATCCGGAATGGATGGTGTCACGATTGCAGATGTATTGGAAAACAAAGGCAACAAATGTATATATCAAAGGCATTTTTTATTCGCATGCCGATGGCGAAGCTCCCGTACCAACGGTGCGTTTTGCAGGTTCAAGAGATGGAACTACTCCATATGGAAAACCTGATCTGGAGGATATCCTTCCATACATGGATGACGAGAGAGGTTTGTATTTGCCCAATCGGAGCAAGGAAGGTCATCCCTTTGAATGGGTAGAACAGTCCAAAGCAGGTACCATCATCGAAAATATCAATCGGGAGATAATGTCTCTTGGTCGGGATGCAGCTTTCATTTATTGGCTCGAAAATGATAAACGCTACGCAAAATTTGCATTCGATCTTTTCGATACCTACATGTCGGGCATGTTCTATCGCAATGAACCCATCGATTTGGATAACGGACACATTCAAACCCTGGTGGGTTTTGCCTGTTTTCAGGTGATCCATGAAAAGAATTTACGTACTGTTTCTGAGCTTTACGATTTTTTGCATCCATACATCGAAGATAATTATCCTGAGAAAATTTCAGATTACGATGCCACCATTAAACGATGGACGGATCAGATTATTAAAAATGGCGTGCCACAAAACAACTGGAACCTACATCAGGCGAATATCATACTGAAGTCTGCAATGGTACTACAGGACAATGAAAATTACCCTGACAACAAAGGCCGGGAGTACTACATCAATTACATTTTAAATGTGACTTCAGCAAGGCAGTGGTCTTTCACAAAATTAATGGACTACGGCTATGATGAGAACAATGGGGTATGGGCCGAGTGCCCGGGGTATTCCATAGGTGTTACCAAAGAGATGATGAGCTTTATTCTTGATTTTGACAATACCTTTGATCATAACATCCTACCATACACACCGGTGATGGAAAAGGCTGTGCGTATGTTGCCCCAATACCTTTTCCCCAATGGGCAGATTGTTGGCTTTGGTGATACCTACTATGGTTCCCTCTCAACAGAACCAATTGGTGATATGATACGTTTGGCCCAGAAATACAAAGATCCCCGGATAGAGGAAGAATTCACAGCCATGTACCGACTGTTTGAACCAAGGGCCGAAAGAACTTCCCAACATTTCAAACCCAGGGGTGATGTTTCATCATTTTTCGCGAGTCAACCCTTAACGATAAATACAGATTACGAGAAAGGAAAACGCGAAGATTACATTACCCAAACCTTTTATGCTCCCAATGTAAGCTGGCATGTGCAACGGATGGGAACAGGTAAAGATGGGATGATGGTTTCTTTAAACGGATCATTGGGAAACCATATGCACTCCAACGGAATCAATATGGAATTATATGGCAAAGGATTGGTGCAGGGTGCCGATCCCGGAAAAGGCGCCAACTATTTTCAAGCCGCCTACCTTGAGTATTATTCACAATTCCCTGCTCATAATACGGTGATGGTGGATGGAATTTCACAGTACACTGAGATGTTAAGTAACCATGCCTTTGATTTAATCGGGGAATACCCCAAATCTGAACAAAAAGATGGTTATTATCCTCACATCACTTATTCAGATGTTTATTTCCTGGAGCCGGAAAGTCAAAGTGATCAGAACAGAACTGTCAGCATTGTAAAAACAAGCGAAACAACTGGCTATTATGTGGATATTTTCAGATCAAAAAGGCAGCGCAAAGGAGATAAGTTTCATGATTATTACTACCATAATCTGGGACAAACGATGACAATCAGTGATGCCTTTGGAAAAGAATTCAAACTGCAGCCAAGTGAAGAAATGGGCTTTGCTGGTGGACATCTATATGCACTGGACTACATGTGGGACAAAAAATCGGTGCGTACAAACGATGATTATCAGGCTGAATGGAAAATTGACAGGCCTGAAGGTGAAGAAGATGTATTTATGAATCTGTGGATGAAAGGCACGCAGGGGCGCGAGGTGTTTTCGATTAAATCACCGCCATGCAAGTCGTTCAGAGATAAAAGTGGCATTCCCTATGACATAGATCATGAACCTTACTTAACCATCGCAGCCCGTCAACATGGTGAGGCCTGGGATCATCCATTTATTTCGGTTTATGAGCCATTTACCTCACACGAAGGCAAAAGCATCACTTCCATTAAAGGCTTCGACGACGAAAACGGGAACAAAGATTTCGCAGGCTTGCACATTATCCATAAATCGGGTCGGGAAGATTTTGTTTTTGCAACATACAATGGTAAAGCAGCCAACTTTAACGGAACATCTACAGATGCTGCCTATGCTTTACATGGCAGGGAAAGAAATGGTGATATCATTCTTTTCATGGGAAATGGGACACAACTTTCAACTGCGGAAATTAAATGCTTAGCAGAGCAAAAAGGGAACGTTGTTCTGGAGCAGAAGAATGGACTTTACTATTTACATAACGAGGTGCCTGTAAACATTCAGGTGGGTAAAAAGAAAAAACATTTCGATGTTGGTGAAATGCGGGAGATCAAACTAAAATAACATCGGAGAGTTCACCAGTACCCATCATGGGAAATCTCTAATTGCTTTAAGCTGCGTGCAGGTGTCCCACGAAATAAAATAAGCAAAGGTATGTATGCATCACGTTCGATCAAACTCAATCTGTTCCAAGTTTGTGTCTTCGTCTTAAGTCTGTTTTGGTTAAGTGCATGTTCTCCAACCGCAAAAGAGATCTTTGTTGCTCCAACTGGTAGTGATGACAATAATGGGAGCGGGAATGCACCATTCGCAAGCTTCGAAAGAGCACTTTTAGAAACGAAGGAATTTGCTGGGAAACAGGCCATGTATGTTTGGTTTGAAGCGGGAACCTATTACCTCAGCAATACCCTTGTATTGAATGAGGAATATTCCGGAACAACTGACAAACCAATTGTTTTTTCTGCTTTAGGAAATTGAATATCCCAATTGGATGGCAACACTCCTGGCAGGAAAGTATGTGGGAGAAACAACAATGCAAGAGAAAACATCCCGCCTGGATGTTAATGGTGCGATATTGATCAACATTGCTGACGATCCTGATTTAATTGACGCCTCCGGAGGATACAACTTTGGATGCTATATTAAAGCAATTGACCAACAAACCGGAAGCATGTGGCTGAATGCAGGCCTTACGGATGGCTGGATCATCCAGAAATTGAACAACGAAAAGATATCAAACATTGCGGATCTTCAAAGATGCATGCAGCAAAACAGTCAAAAAGTGATACTGCTCACAGCCGTCAAAAACTATTCAAGCAGCTCGTTTGAAATATTCTTGCCATAGGCAATAGCTTCTTTCCTTTTACC
>JBFHER010000093.1:0-12766 GCA_041584055.1 Bacteroidales bacterium | reverse complement strand
TTTACTATATTGACTATTTAAAGTCATCGTTGAGTTTGGATCCCCCGCCTGTTCCATTCAATGTCAGCTTTGTAATTGAGAATGAAGCGGGAGAAAATCTTTCAGGAGTAAGTGTCGCAGTTGAGGATACACGGCTTTTAAGCGATGAGGATGGCGGGGCAAGTCTGGCGCTGGATAGTGGGACATATCAGGTCTCATTTTCAAAATCCGGTTACATCACTGGTACCCAAACTTTCAACCTGAAGGGTGATACCTTGATAAGCTTAAGGTTGCTTTCCTCATTGGCAACCGTAGAATTTCGCATTCAGGAGGGTGAAAATTTTTCCCGATATCCAAAAGTTACCCTCAACGATGTTTCTAAAAATGCAAGCTCACTTGGCATTGCAATCTTTTCGGATGTGGCACGAAAAATAAACTACTCCTATTCCATTGAGAAAGATGGGATGCAAACGGTGACTTCTGATTTTTTTTTGAACAACGACACAACCATTCATGTTCAGTTGAGCCCAATTACGTCGATGGAAGACCCCCTCGAAAAACATAGTCGAATTTACCCAAACCCAATACGTGATAAGTTTAGGATGTCACAAGAAATAAAAGAAGCAAAGTTGTATGATATCACTGGTAAAGAAGTGGTTTCTTTTTATAGAAATCAAAGTCTATACAACATATCACAACTTCCCCAGGGCGTTTATTTGCTAAAAACAGTTTTAATTAATGGCAAAGAGGAAAGCATGAAATTGGTTAAAGAATAGTAAAAAAGCAAGAAAAAATGAAAACTGACATGAATGGGAAAGGGTTGATATATAGACGACTGGTGATTGTCTTAAGTGTTTTGTTGTCAACCAGTGTTTTTTCTCAACAAGTAGAGATGACCACACCCTTGCGCGAATTGCTCGATAAAAAAGTGTATGAAACACCGAAGGTTTATTGGAAGCCTGATATGGATCAGGGGCAGGTGAAGGCAATTTTTTACGATGCTCTTCCATACAAAGGCAAACCAACCAGAGCATTTGCGTACATTGGAATTCCAAAAAGTAATAAACCTGTTCCAGCCATGGTTTTGGTTCATGGGGGTGGAGGTAAGGCTTTTCATGAATGGGTCAAAATATGGAACGATCGGGGTTATGCAGCCATATCAATGAGTCTGGAAGGACATATGCCGGATTCTCTGGGCAATGGAAAATACACCCATGAATACAGTGGGCCGGGGCGGGTTGGACGTTTTGATGACATTGATCAGCCTTTGAAAGAACAATGGATGTATCATGCCGTATCAGACATTCTATTGGCCCATTCTCTTTTGGCCTCCATGTCTGAAGTGGATGCCAATCGCATCGGGATCACAGGAATTTCATGGGGCGGGATTTTAAGTAGTTTGGTTTCAGGCTTAGATCCACGCCTGAAATGTGCCATGCCTGTTTATGGGGCAGGGTTCTTGTATGAATCGAAAGGCCATTTTGGAAACCATGGCAACAGAAGCGCTGATTTTATTGAGGCGAAAAAATTCTGGGACCCGGCCCGTCAGTTTGCCGATGGTAACGTCCCAACCCTTTGGGTCAATGGCGACTCTGACGCACATTTCTCTTTAAATATCACATCACATTCTTTTGCTGTAACAAGCGAGCATGCATTTATGACCATTCATCCCAGTATGAAACACGGGCATGGTCCAGGTTGGAATCCGGATCAGGTGCCTGAGATTTATGCTTTTGCAGATCACATCTTAAAAGGTGAAGGTCCTGGATTAGGTGCCATTGCAAAACAACCTTCTGGCAGAACTTGTACAATGTATTTTGAATCTGAAATACCTGTTAAAAAAGCGACGGTTTATTACCTTAAAGAGCCCCTCACTTATCGGCAAGCCGAAGAAGAAAAACATCCACGTCCGGGAGCATGGATGTCAACCCCGGCAACCATCAATGCAAAAGATAAGTCAGTTTCTATTCAAGTGCCGAATGATGGCATGGTGTATTATGTGAACCTGGAGGATGAACGTGGATTTTTGATCTCATCCGTGCTCGTGGAGTTGTGATCCTTTCAGGAGAAAAACGTATCTTATGGCTGTATAAAGAATGATGACGGTTTTTTCATTTAGAAGCCTGACTTTTCGAAAGTAAACATATAAAATAATTAAGCAACGAAATTGAATACTTTCAGAAATAAGGGGATGAGATTTATCCCAATATTGATACTCACGGTCCTTGTGTTCATGAATGACACGAATGGGTACGCACAAGCAGCGAACTATCCTGAGTTTAGCTGGGAGAAAGTCCCGTTGTATCTTTTTATGCGCAAGGCTGATGCATACAGCCAGGATGAGTTGAGGTTTATCAGTACATTTCCCATTGTCACCGTCGCACTAACCACAGGAATGAACAGCTATGGATCCACAGAAAAAGGATCACTGGAAGCAGCTAAAGCAGTAAAAGAATTAAATCAGAATACGAAAATTCTCTATTATAAGAACACCATGGTGCACTATGCATTTTATGATGCAGATGCGGACCTTGATAGCATCAATGAACCATTTTTGAGGGATAGCACGGGTGATACAAACCTTCATTTGGGATTAAGGCCTTTGTACGATTTATCCAATGCCTCTCTTCGGCGTTGGTGGGTTGATCAGGTGGTTGATATGAGTACCCATCCTGAAATTGATGGTATATTCTTCGACGGTGTGGGAAAAGTAATCAGCTCCTATTTACCTCCGAAAGTGGGAGAGGAAAAGCAGCTGGATGTCCTTGAAGGATACAATGCTCTGGTGGAGGATTGTGAGAATCGAATGGATCCCTCCAAAATTAAACTGGCAAACCTAATCCGGGCAAACTTTCAAAATCAGGGTCTTGATTATTTGGATGCTTACGATGGTTCATATATCGAGCATTTCAGAGGGGATGCCATATGGACAGCAAACAGCATTCGAGCCGCTCAGACTGCAGCTAGAGATGGAAAAATTATTTGCATGACCTTTGATATGGGTGATGAATTGCCCGATGGACTGGAGGTTTGGGAAAAGGATGGATATATTGTGGGGAATGATGCATTTCAGGATCAATTTCAATATTGTCTGGCCCTATTTCTGATTTGTGCAGAAGAATATAGCTATTTTTATTTTCATGATGGTTATGGCGTAAATCAGTTTGACAATAATAGAATATGGATGAAACGCTTTGCTGAATACGACATGCCTCTTGGTAAGCCTGCAGGTCCGGCGGAGCAGGAAGGCTTTGTTTATAAACGTGAATTTGAACATGCATCAGTGCTTGTGGATATAGAAACAAAGACGGCATCAATAACGTGGGATTCAACATCGCTCAATACAAAAAAAACAAGTTCCGATTTGCTCCTTGAGGCATGCTATAAAAGAGGTGCAAATCAACTTGAAATTCGGATGATTCGTGCCCGGAAGGCAACCTATTCAATTACAAATATTGGTGGGAGTACAATTAGGTCAGGACATCTGGAGAACGAAATTACATTGATTGATACCTGTGATTTCGTACCAGGAATTTATTTTGTGAATGTCTTTTCCAAAGAGCATCGTCTGACACAAAAAGTAGTCATCAACTAACATGAACACGAATATTTTTCTTTTGTTGAAAGATTCCAATCAGGTTGAAATAAGCATATGCATGGGTGATTTGAGTAGGGTACTTCAGGAGTATCATTCTATTTTTGGGTCGAATTATTAAAAGGGATAAATTCTAATGAATACGTAACCGGCATTCAATGGTGAGAAAATCATCTGTCTGATGCTGGTTAAATCTAATTGTATTTAAACGATAAAAACATGAGTAATTACAAATTTAAAGTCGCACTCTTTTGTTGTACCTTAGTTGTCAGCACTACTTTTTCACAGAAAATTAAGCCCACCTGGGAGTCAATGGCTGAAAATTACAAGGTGCCTGAATGGTTCCAGGATGGCAAAATCGGCGTTTGGTTTCACTGGGGCATCCCTTCTGCAACGGATGAAAACAGACCCAATGATGGATCCCACTATGGACGCCGTATGTATGGTCCTAACGAAGGAGAAACGGGCATGCAACTGGAAATGACCAAAACACTTTCGGCCTTCCATGCGAAGCGTTATGGACCGCCATCCGAGTTTGGGTACGAGGATTTGGTGCCACTTTTCAAGGCGGAAAAATTCGATCCGGATGCTTTGGTAAAATATTGTAAGGACAACGGAGCTCACTTTATTATGCCCGTAGCCTGCCATCACGATAATTTTGATATGTACGATTCGTCCCACCCCTGGAATTGTGTGGATATGGGACCAAAACGTGACGTGATGCAGGAGTGGAAAGAGGCGGCAAACAAGCATGGGCTTAAATTTGGTGTATCAACCCATCTCTACTGGTCGCCACGCTTTTTTAGATCCGCCCGGCAATATCAAACACCGGGAACCTTGGAAGCAAAACTATTCAATATGGACTATGATCCCGTGGCGTATGCAAGTCAGGACAGTTGGAATCAGCACTGGTATGATCGCTGTTGGGAGATCATCGAGAAATATGATCCTGATATGTTTAACAATGATGCACCCTTCCCGGATGAGAAAAAAGGCAAGGGACTGGGGGTTAAATTGTTTTCGTCATACATCAACAGAGATCTGGAGGAAAACAATGGCAAGCAAACCGTGGTTTTTTCATGTAAAAGTGGAGGTTTAAACAGGTCAGCATTTACTTACAATCTGGAACGTGGCAGTTCCGATAAAATTCAAGGCGAACCCTGGATGTGGGCCACTGACCTCTCAGGGGGCTGGTATTACCGAAAAAGTGCTGTCAATCGTATGAGCATTCCGGTCATGATAGGAAACGCTGTGGATGCGATC
Organism: Bacteroidales bacterium; assembly: GCA_041584055.1. Taxonomy (GTDB): domain Bacteria; phylum Bacteroidota; class Bacteroidia; order Bacteroidales; family UBA5342; genus JBFHER01. The sequence goes on along the minus strand of JBFHER010000093.1, from coordinate 7,929 downwards.
AGTAAAAACGGTGTTGTAATGATGAATGTTGCGCTGCGTGGCGATGGGACCATACCTGAGAATCAGGCCGCTTACTTAGACGCCTTTGGTGATTTTCTTGAGGTATGTGGTGAAGGCATCTACCATACCCGTCCCTGGAAAATATTTGGTGAAGGTCCACTAAAGATAAAAGATGGACGGCAGGGAGAGAACCACCAGGATTTCTCGCAACAGGATATTCGGTTTACCACAAAAGACGATAAATTGTACGCCTTCGTTCTGGCAAAACCAACGCAGGATATTCTGATAAAGTCACTTGCCATAGGTGGTTTGTTGAATCAGGAAGTAAAATCCATCCAATTGCTGGGTAGCAATGAATCCATTCGTTGGGACCGAAATGATGCAGGACTGACAATCCTTTTGCCGAAAGAAATAAAGGATGTGCCGGTCATCGGGTTTTGTCTGAATCTGAAATAGGGTTCAACTTACAGATGAAGTAGGTATAAAAAATCTATGCTGGAGTGTTTTTTTATGCTCCCTTATCTCCTTTAGTTATTAAAATTAGCTGTTTTTGGAATCGGAAATTAGGTGCAAAACATGCATCTTAGACTCAAAAATGTTAACTTTCGCCTTCGTTTTGGGAGTGGGAACATGCATCCGTTTGGCAGCCGAATCGTGTGCTTGAAGTATAAAAAATAAAAATAAGATAAAATGAATTGGAGTAAATTACAAAATGGTTCAGATATCAGAGGTGTTGCCATTGCTGGTGTTGAGGGAGAAATTGTAAATCTAACACCCGAGGTGGCGAATGCCCTCGGAAAAGCTTTTGTGCAATGGTTGAGAAACCAAGGTCAACAGGGTGATGTTTCAGTTGCAGTCGGAACGGATTCTCGGCTTTCGGGCCCATCCTTGAAAGCATCTTTTTTGACAGGCATGTCTGAGTTGGGGGCAAAGGTATTTGATTGTGGCATTGCTTCAACGCCGGCCATGTTTATGACCACGGTATCCGGCCGGAAAACAACCACTGCTGGCGTGATGATAACAGCCAGTCATCTGCCTTTCAACAGAAATGGATTTAAATTCTTCACCAGTAAAGGTGGGCTTGATAAAAAGGATATCACTGAAATTCTTAAAATTGCAGAAGAAAAAGCGTATACAATTACGTCCGCTGAATCGGCAGTAAGCAAATGGTCTTTTATCGATGAGTATGCCTTGTTTTTGGTGGATTATATTCGTACGAATGCCAATGTGAAATCTAATTTTGAGAAGCCTCTTAAAGGGTTAAAAATAATTGTGGATGCCGGCAATGGGGCTGGTGGCTTTTTTGCATCTAAAGTCCTCGATCAATTGGGTGCTGATACCAAAGGCAGTCAGTTTTTAGATCCCGACGGAAACTTCCCAAACCACGTTCCTAATCCCGAAGATAAGGATGCCATGCAGTCCATTTGCAATGCAGTGATCAAGGAGAAAGCGGATTTGGGTGTTATTTTCGACACGGATGTGGATCGTTCAGCCATTGTGGATGCCAAAGGAAATCCTGTGAACAGAAATGCATTGATAGCAATGATATCAGCCGTGATTCTTAAAGAACATCCTGGGAGTACCATTGTAACGGACTCCATCACGTCTGAAGGTTTGACAAAATTTATAGAACAAGACCTTAAGGGGAAACATCACCGTTTTCAACGGGGATATAAAAACGTTATTAATGAATCCATACGTTTGAACAGCGAAGGACAGGAAAGTTGGCTGGCCATTGAAACGTCGGGACATGCTGCATTAAAAGAGAATTATTTTCTGGATGATGGTGCGTATTTGGTTGCTAAGCTGTTGGTTGAAATGGCAAAGCTGAATGCCAGTGGAAAAACCTTAAGCGATTTAATTGAAACTTTGGAGCAACCCAAATCAAGCAAGGAATTTCGGTTCACCATTGCTGTAGAGGATTTTGGCAACTATGGAAAAAATGTTATTGCTGAACTTGAAAATAAAGTTGCGCATCAATCCGGATGGGAAATTGTCAGGCCAAATCACGAAGGAATCAGGGTGCGTTGCACTGCCCCGAATGAAAAAGGATGGTTTCTGCTTCGCTTGTCATTACACGATCCGGTAATGCCCTTAAACATTGAATCAGACGTCAAAGGTGGAATTGAAGTGATCGCAGCGAAACTTAAAAAATTATTGATCGATTTTAAAGGTTTGAACACAGAAGTGCTTCATTGAGAGCCGATCCCACAAAAAAGGTAAAAACGCAGGTTAAAAAATTAATCCTTACCCGGTAAGGGATAAGGATTAATTTGATTGAAAAGATCACTTGTCCAAAGTAAACCAGTGGTTTACTCTTAATGATTCAGTCGTATAATTTAAATTCACTGTTTTTTTTAAAAACAGATGTGGCTTTTTCTGATGATGTAAAAATCTAAAAAAAGTTTCAACTAAACTGTCTTAAATCAACCATTTCTTTGCTCTCTTAATGCAATTCATGCAATAGGACTGATCATGGGGAAGTTCTGTGAGAAGTTTTTGTTCTGACAATAGCGAAGTCGCACATTTTGTATAATGACTTACAATGAAATGCGTTTCGTATTCAGAAGTGTGAAAGCGCAGGGTGTGATTATTTTACCGTGATGATTTTCTTTGCGACAATCTCAGATGCTGATTTTCCAATCTGAACTTCGTAGCGACCAGAATTTACAATGTAGTCCTGTTTTTCAACACTCCACCATGCCATGTCATCAATCGAAAAAGTGAACGCAAGCTTTTTGCTTGCTCCTTTTGGTACTGAAACCCTTTTAAATGCTTTTAACTGACGAATGGGTTGATAAACTTCTGAATCCATGTTTGAAACATACAATTGCACCACATCATCTCCATCCATATCTCCGGTGTTGCTAACCTCAATGGTTGCTGTAACCAACTTGTCTTTCCGCGAAACGTTCAACTTAGAATAGTCAAATGAAGTATAACTTAATCCAAAACCAAATGGGTAAGTCACATTGTGTTTCATGTACATATAGGTACGTCCCTTGCTGATTTCATAATCTTCAAAATCTGGCAGCTCGCTGGCTTCTGTGTAAAAGGTAAGTGGGAGGTGCCCTGATGGGTTTACCTTACCGGTGATAAGTTCAGCGAGTGCATATCCACCCTCTTGCCCCGGGAACCATTGTAGCATGATGGCTGGAACCACCGCATTGAGCTCTGATAACTGCATTACGGTGCCTCCGTTCAAGACCACAAGCATCTGAGGATAAATCTTTGCCAGCGCTTTAATTTCTTTCATTTGGTCTTCCGGTACAATTGAATTCATACGATCATGCGACTCTTTAGACATTCTCCAGGTAAGGCCACCAACATAAACGAGTAGTTTATCCTCCGGATTTTCATTCGCTTGATTTTCTTGTGGTTCAATCCATTTTAAAGAGGCAAGTACAGGATCGACTTCATTATTGTGATATTCAACCTTCAAATTAACTGATTTCCCTGATTCCAGAAATATGCCCTTCGACTCCTGGTATTCGGGAGCTGTTTTGCCCCAAATATCAACAATGAGTTCATCATTGATCCATACCTTTGCGCCATTGACCGCGTTCATGGAAAAGAAATGAAGGCCCGTCCTGTTAGGCGTTAATTCGGCTGTCCAACGAACTGAAAATGTTGGTTGAGGAATCTCCGGATCAATATGAGACAACGGCTTTGGTAATTTAAGGTCAAATGAATTATCAACTCTAACAGTGCTCGGTGTGTCACTGAAAGTAACTCCTGCAAAATATTCACCTTTTATACCATTGGTTTCCGGATCCCCCGGAACATTTAAAAGACCAACCGGGATTGACGCCCAATTCACACCTTGATGTTCAAGGATTTCATACGTGTTTCCTGCAATTTCTTTAAAACCCAACATGGGAGTGGCAGCAACCCGCGTTGCCGTTCCACTGTAAGCCCCAAATGGAGCATCATGTATGTAGGGGCCAGCTAACACAATGGTTTTATACTTGTCCGGACTTGCAGGCAGAACCTCATTTTTATTCTGAAGTAGCACCGCTCCCTGGTGAGCTATTGTTCTTGCCAGGGCCAAATGCTTTTCACAACCAACAACATCTGTTGATATCCTTGTATAAGGATTTTCCGCATCAGGACGCAACAGACCCAGTTTGATCCTTGTTGCCAAACTCCGTACAACTGCTTTGTCCAAATCAGCTTCAGCCAATAGCCCGCTTTCAACAGCCGCTTTGGTCCAATTGCGTTCTTCACCGCCAGAACGAGTATCCGCTCCTGAATACACATCCACTCCGGCGGTGATCAGCATCATTGCTGATTCTGCACCATCTTTGGCATACTTGTGTTTTTCAACCAGATGATTTGGAACTCCCACATCTGTCACAACGGTACCATTAAAACCCCATTCTTCACGCAGGATATCTTTTAATAACCATTTGTTCGCCGAACAAGGAATCCCATTTAAACCATTGTATGCAGTCATTATAGATTCTACGTCCTCTCGCTTTATTACATCACGATAGGCTGGGAAATAGTATTCACGCAAGGCGCGTTCAGATACATCCGGTCTTACATACAGGCGGTTATGCTCGGTGTTGTTTACAACGAAGTGCTTGATTGTTGCTACGGTTTTTAAATAATCAGGATGATTCCCTTGCAAACCATCTACAAAACTGCAAGCCAGTTCGGTCGTTAATTTGGGATCCTCGCCATAGGTTTCTTCTGTGCGTCCCCAACGTGGATCGCGCGCCATGTTGATCACCGGACTCCAAACCGTGAGCCCATGGTATCTTTTGGCTTTGTCAGAGGGAGAATCAGCATGGTGCAAAGCCCGGGCTTCATCACTAATTGCAACAGCCATTTCGTTAATCAGCTCTGGGTTCCAGGTTGATGCCATGGACAGAGGAACAGGAAATTGCGTTGCTTTACCTCTTCGGGCAACACCATGTAAGGCTTCATTCCACCAGTGATGGCCTGGAATATCAAAGCGCTCTACCGGAAGGTTATTCATTTCAATGAGATTTACTTTTTCATCCAAAGTCATTTGCTTGACAATCGCCATGGCCTTTTGGCTGGCCTCTGTATGCAATGCTGTACGGTCTTGTGAGTTGACCTTTAAGCCAGTGAATAGTGAAAACCAACAGAAGACTCCAATTAATATATTTTTCATGTGTTTTGTAATTTTACGATTCTCTTAAATACGAACTGTTTTAAATGCTTTGGGCAAAGATAAGTTATATAATTTCATTCGTCTGAATTTTTAAGGATAGGTTTTCCCTCGCAGGAATTCGATTTTGACATAATTTACATGATTAACACTTGTTTCACTAGCGTCATTCTTTTCCAATGTGAGTATGTCTTTTATGGATGAAAGTGTTATTTTAAAAGTTGTATGGCATACTGTTAAACTTTCAGATTTTACGGATTCTTTACTATTCTTTTTGTGGCGATCCCATCGTTGCAAACAACCCGTATTAAATAGATACCCGGCGTAAGGCGACTTATATCAAGGGTGTTTTTTCCGAGTTGTAAAGGGCCTGCCTGCAATGTCTCACCTGTAAGGCTTAATAGCTGATATTCAGATGTTCCATTGTTTGGAATATCAATGTAAACGGTACTTTCAACAGGATTCGGATAAAGCTTAAAATCCACTAAATTTGTTTCATGGAACCCATTCACATCTGGGGTTAAGAGAATTATTTTATCCATATCTCTGGTGAGAAGCAAAACTCCATCTTTCTGAAAATACCCATCTTTAAGCACGGTATAATTATAAGGTCCATACTCCAGATTGACTGTGGTTTCACCCAGTTCATTACATGGGTAAATGGACTCATTTATAACAATGGAAGCACCCTGAATGGTCATATTTGTGGCTGCATCTTTGATCAAAAAATCAATATTGAAGCGTGATTTCATCAATGCTAGCGTAATTTGCGTATCCTTTGAAACATCCAGTGTTCCTTCTATGTTTTGGTAGCCTGTGTTTGCTGTACTATAGATGTATGAACCACGATCAAGTGAAATCATGACCATGCCATCGGAATTACTGGTGTAATAGGAATGATTAACAAGGATGGTCTTGCCAGGCAGAATATCCCCGGATGTTGCATCAATGAGCTTGAATTGTATTTGGAATGGAGATTCTTCTGACAGTTGGACATTAACGGTCGTGTCTCCATTAAAATCAACGGATTGATACAGCGTGTCATAGCCCTGCTTTGCAAATTCGAAAAGGTACTGGTTCCGGGGTAAACAAAATACAATCTCCCCGCGCTCACCAATTAGATAGCTGTTATTATTGAATGAGATCTGTACGTCAGAAAGTGAATTCCCTGAGATGGAATCCCTGACCATTAGTGTTAAGGTGTCCAGTACGCCAAATACCTGCACTTCTGCCAGAGATAAAGCAGATGTGGCATTGAGAGTCACCTTGATGATTTTGCCCCTGACATCTCCTGCATCAGTTGAAACCGAGGGAAAAGTGGTAAATGTTTCGGAGAAGGTAGTGCTTCCTGTCGCATCTATCACGGATACGGTGTAGTCGGATAGTCTGTCGGCACAGCAGGCATCGGTGCGTCCAAAAATCGAGATGGCTCCGATGTTGTATTCTCCCCCCAGATCCACCTGCCACCAGGGATTTGTTTCAGCTTCTGTGTGTGTTACGGAAGCGTTGCTATATGTCCCATTGGTGTTGCCATCGATGGCACGGGATGGATCTCCATCATAAGCGGTGGACGATTGAGTGGCCACTCCGTTCATGGCAAGGTTGTTTACTGGCGGTGTGATGGCGGGGATCGGAGGTAATTCTTTCCAGTCAAATCGTGTTTCCTTCGTTTGAACGTTAACCCATACATCCACGTTTTCATAGGAACGGGAATATTCATAGCCATTCTTTACCGGCTCACTTATTGGAGCTCCCAGTTTATAGCTAAATTCTTTAATGAAGCTGGCATCATATACATCATTTGAGCTTGTAGGATGGGCATTGACGCCTGAGGTATAACTGAAATAGGCATATTTTTCTGCAACAATAAGAAAAATGGCCAGTGGGTAATACACATTTTTCTGCATGTAAACGAGCTTATCTTCATAGCTTGCAGGTGCCTCCCCGCCGGTTTCTCCGGGACCGGTCTGAAAATTGATCATTTTTCCTTTGAGCAATGCTTCACGCATGAGCTGTATGCTCACACAAATGGCATCCGCCTCTGTTTGTCCGCTAACATTTCTGTTAAACATAGACCACCTTTCCAAATAAGAGCCGTCAGAAATTTCCATCCAGGCCCTGCTTCCGTTGTCACGTTCATTTCTAAGGGTATTTCCAACAATTAACTTTCCTTCAGGGACCGAGTCGTTTAGTTTCACCAGCATATCAGTGTAATGGTCGTTGGGATTTCCATTGGTATTGTAAAGTGTCGCATAATCCCCAAAGTTCTTATCAAGAAATACACCGTCGATCATTGGGTGACGGGCCATTTTTAAGGCCTCGGCAAGCCACCAGTTACGCATGGCTGTCACGTTATGATTGTACCAATAAATATAGTCTTTATGAAGCCAGAGAATTTCGTTCCCAAGGGAATCTGTAGTATGTTTCGTCCATGCCCATTTATTGGCTAAATATTCTGCGTCGGAGGCATAACCCATGTACCCCAGTTGCGTGTTCCAATAAAAAAGTGTTTTTATGTTTGGATTGATAGCTTTTAATCTGGTGGATGCATCAATTATACCTTCATCAATTGTGGGAAAACCCTGGCTGTTCGCCTTTTCCAACATGACCAATTGATAATTGTTGGCCAGTGAATTTATTTGTTCTGAAGTCATGCGTGCCGTACTTCTCACAGCAACCCATCTGGGAATTTTGTCCCATGAGAATTCAGGGAATCCGCTGTCTGAAGCCTGTTCCGGATAAGTGCCGGTAAATTTATGCGATGCCGGATAACTTGAGTAATCCATAAC
>JBFHER010000092.1:0-12888 GCA_041584055.1 Bacteroidales bacterium | reverse complement strand
TCTGTCGTTCGTCATGCATCAGGTCTGGGTCTTCCATTAGCTCAGTAAACCCAATGATGCCATTCATCGGTGTGCGGATTTCATGGGATATGTTCGCCAGAAATGCCGATTTTAATCGATCAGCAGATTCTGCTTTGGTTTTTGCTTTTCTCAGATTCTTATTTAATCGTTCTAGTCGTCTGTTTTTTACTTTTATCTCCGAATTGGCGATCTTAAGGTTGTTTGCCATGGATTGGAAGTTACTTATCAGCGCACCAAATTCATCATTTTTATCGTGAACGATTGAGGATTGAAGATTGCCTTTGGAAATTTCATCAATTCCGGCATTCATCTTGCCAAGTGGAATTGCAATGGATTTGTACAGTGACCGGCCTAAAACAAGTGATAGGAAGATGACAAGAAACGACATTGAGATGCCATAAAATATACTGTTTTTGGCTTCTTTTGATATTTTAGCCAGCCCCGACTCAATGGATGCATTGGATTTTGATAATGCGGATGACAAATGGTTATTTATCAATCGGATGTCATTTATTAAATGGTCCCTTTTAAAACCTTTATCAACATGAAGTTCATTCGTGATTTGATTAATCTTTTTAAGATAGTTCCTTAATTTAACAACCATTTCTTTGTCAAGGCACGATGCCGGTATTGACAAAGGGCTGCTTTTTTCCGATTCTTGTGCGAACAGGTGGGCCTGGCAAAGAGAATCTAAACGATTTACCAATCGTTCAACGTCGATTGATTGCAATTCTAGTGCTTCTTTTGCTTCATCTATATTGCCGGAATGCGTCCGTTGTGTACGCAGTGCCAGTTGTGTCAAATGGTTAACCTCATGACGCAATTGTGTTAATGTGCTTAATTCAACAGATGTGGATTCATGAATTCTCTCCAGATCCTTATTTATCTGATGTGCATGGATAAATATAAATGCAGTGACAATTGCTAGTATAAAACAAATGGCCGCAAAGCTTAATGCTATTTTGTAACGGATTTTCATGTATAAGATATAAAACCGACTTTATCTTAAATTCGTCACAAACTTAACAATAAATTAATATATACGCAATACTAATGATACTTAAAACGCTTGATGTTCTTTTTAGGGGTCTTCTCGAATTCTTTATGCTGCAATTCAAATTTAACAATCTGCATGTACTTGGGCAGTGATTTGTTGAGGGTTTTTCTTGCATCTTCCAGCGCTGCGGGGAGTTCTTCTGTTTCTATGCCTTCTGTTTTTAAGAAATCCGGATCCGGGTAAATCAAAGCTGTTAATTTATCATTTCTTGAGACAACCACACATTCCAGTATAATTGGTAACTGGTTGAGTCTGGCTTCAATTTCTTCAGGGTAGATGTTTTTGCCATTGGCACCCAGGAGCATATTTTTACTTCGCCCTTTTATGAAGATGAAATTTTCACGATCAATGATGCCTAAATCTCCTGTTCGCAACCATCCATCTTCGGTAAAGGAATCTTCTGTTGCCTTTTCATCTTTGTAATATCCCATCATAACATTTTCACCTTTCACCTGGATTTCTCCTATCTCATTGTATGGGTCTGATGAGTCAATACGCACCTGCATTCTGTCAACAAGTTTTCCGGCTGAGCTAAGTTTTAATTCCCGTGTACTGGCATAGCTGATCAATGGACCGCATTCCGTCATGCCGTAACCAACTGTATACCTGAATTTTATTTTGCGCAGGAATTGTTCCACTTCTGCGTTAATTGCAGCTCCTCCAACCACCATCTCAAAGAATTTACCCCCAAAAGAATTTGTGAGCTGATCGTTTATTTTTTTTCTAATCAATAGGTTTAAGCCGGGAACAGCCAATGCTATCTTCATCAATGGCCTGGATATCACAGGAACAAGTTTCTTTTTATAAATTTTTTCTATGATAAGTGGAACGGAAAGTATCAGGTCGGGTTTAATCTCCCCAAATGCCTTTGTCAGTACTGTAGGAGAAGGCATTTTATTAAGAAATGTAATATGACACCCGAGAGAGAAAGGGAATAGAAATTCAAAAAGCTGTCCATAAATGTGTGCCAGTGGAAGAAAAGAGCAGATGGTATCGCCCGACTTGAGCGGCATATGATCTCTGGCAAAAGTAATGTTTGATATCAGGCTGTTTCTGCTGATCATCACCCCTTTTGAAAAGCCAGTGGTTCCGGAAGTATAGGACAATATTCCTAACGCTGAGTTTTCAATTTTAGAGAATGCAATATTTTCAGGCGTCGTATTGTGTGACGCACTGTCTGCATCATATTTTTGAAGAAATTTTGAAAGCGTTTTGGTATTGTTGTCTTTTAATACCTGAAAACTGTTTAAGGAAATAGCACCTTTGATCGATCCCAGATTGTTTTTATCCAGATCTTTATAGATGGTTTCGGAAATAAATAAAAATTCAGCTTCTGAATGATTAAATATATAGTAAAAGTCATCGTTGGTAAAGTCGGGAAGAACAGGAACCACAACTGCTCCATAGGTGATAAGTGATAGGTAAGTGGTTGCCCAATTGGCAGAATTGCGACCAAGCAGGATCACTTTATCCCCTTGTTGAACATTGGCTGCCTGAAGCATGGCATGAAAACGAAGCATGTTGTGTGCGACTTCCTTGTAAGTATAAGTCTGACCTTCATAATCACTAAATGCGTTAATATTCCAGTTGCTTTTTAAGGATTCCTCAAAAACCGTGTTTAATAGAGTCTTCATTTGGGACAGTTAGAAATTAATGCGGCAAATTACAAATAATTCTTTTGACTTTAAAATTCACCGCATCCCATTGGAAACTCAGCAAACGGCTATTGTTTTAAATTAGCGCGTCATGATTTGGTATTGTGTCCATTACCATGGCTTTGCCACTTGTCGCATCAATTTGAATACAGTAATGTTTTAAACCATTGGATACGATGAGATATTTAACTTTTAGTTTTAAATTGTATGCAGCAATTTGTTCGAAAACCTGTTGCGTTATTTGAACTGTTGCAGCTTTAAATTCTACAATCATAACTGGTTTTCCTTCCCTTGAGTAAATCACCGTATCGCACCTCCTGGATAAGCCGTATAAAGTTATTTCCATTTCATTGGCGATGAGACTCTCCGGATATTTTTTTTCTTCAATCAGGTAATTAATAAAGTTTTGTCGCACCCATTCCTCAGGCGTGAGTGAAACAAACTTTTTTCGTATTCGATCAAAAATTAGCTTTTGTCCGTTTGCCTCTTTTATGTTCAGTGGAAATATGGGGAGTTGAAGTTTCTGCAATTTTTTATGAGCGTTTGTTTATAAATTCATCAAAAGAATAAGGATATGTTGTATTGTAAGTTTCTTTATAGTTTTTCTGAAACTGTTTAAATGTAAATTGTGCCAGATGTCTGCTATTCTGTTTGTTTAGCAAGGCAAGTTGAAAGCGAAGTGCATTTTCGTTCAGGTCATCTGCCATTAAGATACGTTGTACCACGGATTCCAGCATTTCGCGATTGTCAGTTTTAACAAGATGCTCTGCATATTTTAAGAGCAAATCGATAACTTCATTGGTCATTTTACCCTTTGTTTCATCCAGCCAGGGATATTGGGAGTTATTAAGAAATACACCCCGCATGGAAATGGCGCATATGTCAAGATAATGCTGCTCCTTGTGTGTTCTGAGCTTTGTGATTTCAAGCAATGAAGCGTAATCACAAAAAATATCATCGCTAAGTTCTATAGACCACCTGCCATTTTCAAAGACGACGTCAAGACCATTTATTTGTTCGGTTAATTTTCGTAGTTTATTGATATTGACACTCCTGTTGTTAGCTGCCTTTTGTCGTGTTTTATCCGGCCAAAGCAAATCTGTGAGTTGTTCAGTTCTGATGCCACGGTCCTTGCGTAATGTATTGGTGAGTAAAAGAAGAAACAATTCTTTAATCTTTGGTGTAAACAGGGCTGAAATATTCTCACCCTTGTGGTTGAATACGCAAAAATCACCAAAAAGAAAGATTGAATCTGGACGTTTCTCAAGTACACGGGGTTTTGTTAATTTTTTTACCAGCCTTAGCTTTCTGCGTGATTGCCAATAGAGAATGCCCAACAGGGCCAGAATAATAAAAACACCCGTTAAAAGGATCCCTACAAAGTTGAACGATTTTTTAACCAACAACTCTTCTGATTCAAAGTAGAGCGATTGTATCTCATCAACGCCAAGTGGGCGATCCCAGATGCAAAGTTCATCAATGTAACCATTTAAAAAGTTTATCTGTTTTAAGCCGTGACCAACAATGAGGTCTGATTCCCCGATGAAGGAAGCGTGATTTAAAGAAGACCCCACAGCATTTCCATTGATAAAAATGGCCTGCTCGCCATTGTGGATGTTATATCGAAACACAATGTGATACCATGTTTCAGGTGCAATGGTTGTTTCAGACCATAAATCATTGCCAAAAAAACCAAAGTAGGGGCGAGCATCTCTTATGACCAGATGCAATCCTTTTCGAAAACTGGTTTCCTGCGTTCCCAAAATACAATAGTCCCTTTGACTTGTAACGTCCCTTAGTTTAAACCAGGAGCTAACGGTAAAACTGGAGCCCTGGATTTTATAATCATTGGGTTTTCCCAGAATCAAATATGATTGATCCGGGAATTTTAAGACATTGCCCCTTTCTATGTCAGAAATGATTTGGGTATTTCTGTTTGTCACGGGAATTGCTTTTGGGACCTGATTGTCCAGGTTCTTGTCAAATGGAAAATAACCTGTTAATTCTTCATGCAAAGGGAGCGGATTCGCTGTGAAATGAATCACATCCGGGAGGTTCCCTTCCTGATTTATGACAATGTTCTCGGGCGTGAACTTAAAGCCTGGTGCAAGTGGGGCCAGACTTAATTCCTCACCCTCAATGTAGGGGAAGGAGAAAAAACCATATGTGAAAATGCGATCGGAGTGTTTCCATAAAACCTTTTCGATGGGTTTGCCAAGGTATTCAACAACACCATTTAGCTGTTGATAGGTGCTGATCTTTTTTAAAACATCCCGATGTTTTGGATGGTTGGCAGGAACAAGGAACAGGTTGGGCTTCTTTCCGGTATATTTCCAGCAATTAATCATGTAATTCAGGAAATAGGTGTTTTGATTGTTGTCAAAAAAACGTTTGTCATAACCTGTAATCTCAGAAAATGTTGAGATGAAGTCGCGAACCATCAAAAGCTCGTTTTTTAAATGTCCGTTGGGATAATTGCCATCAAAGTAGGGCGTTTCTGAAATTGATTTGGGGAAATCAGCAATGTAATTCCAAATGTAGTGAAACATATTGTTTCCCTGATGGATTCGCTGAAAAGTGAAAATTATTAAACGCTGGTTCTTGCGCATCATTTCATCAATGTCACCCCACCTTTCCCCAATGGGTTGATAATGTGTATATCTCTTTAACCCGGAATTTGCAATCTCCTCTTTTAAAAGATTGGGTGGCCCGTTGAAATCAATGAAAAGCGGAAGGAGTTTGAGGGTGTCCGCTTCCAATGCCTTTCGAATTGCTTCAGCGAGTTCTCCAAATGGCTTCCGATTTCCATCAAGCTTGCTTACAAGACTGTTGTTCTCCTGATCAATTTCCAAATGGATTGAGATACCCGTATTTCGGGTTTTCAATGCGTTGTCAAATGCGTTGTATTGGGAAGCTCCTCCTGACAAATCCACGATTGCAAAAGACATGTCAGATAAACTTATGCTGTACGCATTGTTGCAGGAAATACTGGCTGCAATTAATAGCAATACTAGCGTAAATGTTTGTTTTGTAATTAGCATTTCGACATTTAGTGGGATAAAAGTAGAAATATTATTCGAAAATTAAGCTATTAATATGGAATTAAATAAAGTGATGTGATTAGAAATTTTATTTTTTTTTAATTAATTAAATATCAAATAAATAATTTAAATATTAAGTATAAATTAATAGCTTAATATGGTAGCTTTAAGTGCCTGCTAATAACTATTTAAGTGGATGCCTATATATTTGGCGGTTTAAATTGAAATTGTTAATAGGAATTGAATGAAAGTTGGAAAGTTATTTAGATGGTCGGTTTTAATCCTGGGGATAATTGTAGGGATGTTTCTTGTGGTTATTGCCGGAAGGGGTGTCAATAAAGTGACTTCTACAGATCAATACTGTATGTCGTGCCACGTGCATACGCATGCCGATGACAGTTGGAAATTATCGAGTCATGCAAACAACAGCAGCGGGGTAGTTGTACATTGTTCTGAATGCCATTTGCCCCCAAAAGATGGAAACTTGTTAAAGTATACCTGGTCAAAGGCAAAACATGGTGCCAAGGATATTTATTCGTTCTACACGAAAGATTCCGCCGATTTTCAGTGGCATCTTAAACGTACCCCTGAAGCTGCAAGAGCGTTTGTTTACAACGAGAGCTGTTTGAAATGTCATGGTAATATATTTCCGGCATCCTTAAGTGACAAGGGCGGCGAAGCGCATTTACGCTATGCCGAAAGTAAGGATGCAGACAAACAGTGCATCTCGTGTCACATTGATGTGGGGCATTACAACCCTGCTTCTCACGGTGCCAATGTGGCACTGTTAACAGCGGTTGAATCAGCCGATATTTATACTGAACCCACAGCGGTTTCTGATTTCGTAAATTTTGAAGAACATATTCCTGGCTCCAATGTGGCATTTAACATGGTGGCAGTGAATGGCGGTCGCTTTTTGATGGGAAGCCCCAAAGGGGAAGCTTATCGCCAGGCCGATGAAGGACCAGTGAGAGAAGTTGAGGTCAATGATTTCTGGATGGGTGAGATAGAAGTATCCTGGGATGAATACCTTGCATTTTTCCAGCAAACAGGATCACAGGGGCGGAAAGAAGCGGAAGAAAACGTAAATGAAGATGTGGATGCCATCACCGGAGCAACGCCTCCTTGGGGTGCGCCGGATCAGGGTTGGGGAAAAGGGAAACGTCCAGCAATCACCATGAGTCATCATGCGGCAGTTACTTATTGCCGTTGGTTAAGCAAGGTCACAGGTAAAAAATACAGACTACCCACCGAAGCCGAATGGGAATATGCAGCCAGAGGAGGTGTTCAGAATCCCTATTTCTTTGAAGGCGAACCGGAGGATTTTGAAGCAACGGGCTTGTTAGGAAAATTGTTTGGTGCCGACACGGCCGTCATAAATTCATATGCTGTGTATGTTGAAAACAGTCCGATGATGACACAGGAGCCGGACTTCGTTAAAGCAAATCCATTTGGACTTAAAAATATGCTTGGGAATGTTGAAGAGTTTTGTATGGACTTTTACGACCCATTGGTATACAGTAAGTATCCTGCCGGTGTCGTTAAGAACCCCAGAGGACCAAGAACCGGGCAGGAGCACGTGGTGCGTGGCGGGGCATTCCTGCATCGGGCCAAAGATCTGCGTGTGGCCAATCGAAGCAGAACATATACGCGGGAATGGCTGGAAACGGATCCTCAGATTCCCAAAAGCATCTGGTGGTATTCAGATGTGAAGAGTGTCGGATTTAGAGTCGTATGCGAAATTGAAAATAAATAATATAGTGACCATGGAAAAGAATGATATATCAAGAAGATCGTTTCTTGGAAAAACCACAATCATCGGAGCTGCAGGCATTGTGGGCTTAAGTGCTCTGAATTCCTGTAAAAAAGAGATGGATAATAAAGCACTTGGATTGCCTCCCCTGCTTGATAGGGCACCGGACGGAAAACCGTTAAAAGCGGGGCTTGTAGGATGCGGAAACCGGGGAACAGGTGCCGCTCTGAATTTTATGGCTGCCGGGCCGAATCTTGAAATCATCGCTTTAGCAGATGTTTTTCAGGATAAAGTGGCCGATTGCAGAAACAAACTTGCAAAGAACAAGGTTGACGTGCCCAAAGAGAACTGTTTTGCAGGTTTCGATGCGTATAAACAGTTGATTGCCCTGGATGTGGATGTGGTAATCCTGGCCACACCTCCTTACTTCAGACCCGAGCACCTGAAAGCTTGTGTTGAGGCAAAAAAACATGTTTTTATGGAAAAGCCGGCATGTGTGGATCCGGTGGGTGCCCGTTCCATCATGGTCACATCCCGCAAGGCGGAAAAAATGGGATTGAACATTGTTACCGGAACACAACGACGTCATTCAAGGGATTATGTAGAAACGTACAAACAGATTGCTGGTGGTGCCATTGGAGATATTGTGGCAGCAAAAGCCTGGTGGCTGCAAAATCATGTATGGTTTAGAACCCGCGAAGAAGGGTGGAACGACATGGAATACATGATTCGCAACTGGAATAATTTTTATTGGCTGTGTGGTGATCATATCCTGGATACACATGTGCACAACATTGATGTTGTTAACTGGTTTGTCGGGCGGAAGCCGATCAGTGCAGTGGCAATGGGGGGGCGTCATCATCGTTTAACCGGTGATCAGTACGACTTCTTTAGTGTGGATTTTGATTTTGGCGGCGGCGTGTTCTCTCACAGTATGTCTCGTCAAATGGATGGCTGTGCCAATGGAATGGGAGAACTGGTGGTTGGTACCAAGGGATATACAAACTGCAAAAACGAAATCTACGATCACGCTGGTAATCTTATCTGGGAATATGACTATCCCAAAGACAGCAATGGGAATAAAACGGGCGTCAAAGTCTCACCTTATGTGCAGGAACACATCCATCTTGTAACTGCTATCCGTACAGGAGATCAGGTTGTGGAAGCTGAACGTACTGCTGAATCAACGCTGACTGCTATTATGGCAAGAACATCTGCTTACACAGGTAAAAAAGTAACATGGGAGGAAATGATGAATTCATCCATGCAACTTGGTCCTAAAGAGCTGAAAATGGGAGATGTGGATATGGAATTTCCAGTTCCGGTACCAGGGATACAACACAAAGCGTAGCAACCAAACAAATCAAATACAATGGATAGAAGAAAATTTCTTGGAAGGGCAGCTGCAGCTGCTGTAGGTGGAATTGTAGTTCCAACAATCATCCCGGCAAGTGCATTGGGAAAGAATGGGTACACAGCCCCAAGCGATCGAATATTGATGGCAGCAATTGGTGTTGGGTCAATGGGGAAAGGAAATATGACCAATTTTGTAAAACAAAAGGATGTGCAGTTTGTGGCTGTGTGTGATTTGGATAAGAAACACATGACAGGCGCTAAAAATGCCATCAATAAATTTTATGGTAACAAGGACTGTGAAGCTTTTGAAGATTACAGGGAGATGCTGGATGAGGTGAAATTTGATGCTGCATCCATCGCTGTTCCCGATCACTGGCATGCACTGATCTATACGGATGTGGCAAAGCGTAAAATTGATGTGTACGGTGAAAAGCCACTCGTTAGAAAAATATACGAAGGACAAAAAGTTGTTGATGCCGTTCAAAGTAATGGAATTGTATGGCAAACAGGTAGTTGGCAACGGAGTACAGAGAAATTTAGACGCGCCTGTGAACTTGTGGCAAATGGTGCCATCGGAACAATTAAAAAGGTAGAAGTGGGATTGCCAAACCTTGGTGACAATCGGGTGATTGGAATGCCACCCGTTCAGGATCCGCCGGAAGACATCAATTATGACAAATGGCTGGGACCTGTTGCCTACCGTCCTTTTAGGGGTGTTCTGCACTGGGACTGGCGCTGGATTCTTGACTTTTCGGGAGGTCAGTTAACCGATTGGTGTGGTCATCACGTTGACATTGCACTCTGGTCACTGGGGCTTGATAATACAGGACCGATAGAGGTGAGTGGTGTTGGGGTATACAAGGAAAATAATCTTTTTGATGTGCCATTCGAATTTAACATAGACATGACTTTCGAAAATGGTTTGCCCATGAAAATTGCAAATGCATCTCAGTTAACGAATGGCATGGGCGTCACCTGGTACGGTGATGAAGGGTGGATCCATGTGTCAAGAAAAAATCTGTCATTTAGCAATCCGGTGATAAATGATTTTAAAGTGCCTGCAGGGGGAATCGTTTTCCCCAAATCAGAAGGTGGACACCATCGGAACTTCCTGGATTGTGTGAAGTCGCGAGCCTTGCCTTTGGCGCATGTGGAGGCTGCAAACAGAGCCATATCGGCAGGTTTGTTGGGTGAAATAGCAATGATGACAGGCGAGACAATCAAGTGGAATCCGAAAAGCCAATCATTGGTTGGCGCATCCCAAAAAGCAGAGAATTTATTGTCGAGAGATTACCGAAAACCATATAAACTGTAAAATTGCTATATTCGAGAAGACAAAATTCGAATTTTAAGTCAGGCATGAAAGAAAAAATTAATCGTAGAAAATTCATAGAAAAATCAGGGAAAGTAGCAGGTACAATAGCAGTGGCTTCCATGATTCCGGGCTATGTAAGTTGTAGTACAGGTATCCAAACTATCAATGTTGGTCTGATTGGCTGCCGTGGGATGGGTTTTTCAAATATCAAAGCCTTTTTAAGTCAGGAAGATGTGATTTGTGGGGGCTTGTGCGATGTGGATCAGAAAGTATTGGATATCCGTTCAGATGAAGTGGCGAAAATAACCGGCAGTGTCCCGCGAAAATTTTCAGATTTCAGGGATATGTTGAAAGATCCTGACATCAATACTGTGATTATCGGAACTCCGGATCATTGGCATGCGAACATGGTAGCCATGGCTTGTGAAGCAGGGAAGCATGTTTATGTTGAAAAACCAATGGCACATTCAATAGAGGAATGTATGTATCTTGAGAAACTTGCTGAAAAATACCCGGATTGTGTAATACAGGTTGGGATGTGGCAACGCTCTTCTCAACATTGGAACGATGCTGCTGATTACGTAAAATCTGGAAAGTTGGGGCAGGTCGGATTGGTGAAGGCATGGATTTACAAGGGATATCACGATCCAATACCTCCAGGAAAAGAAGAGCCTGTTCCGGAACATGTTGATTATGACATGTGGCTGGGGCCTGCACCTGAAAAGCCCTTTAACACCAATCGCTTCCATTATAATTTCAGATGGTTTTGGGATTATGCTGGAGGTACCATGACCGATTGGGGGGTGCATCTC
The DNA here is from genome assembly GCA_041584055.1 of Bacteroidales bacterium. Classification (GTDB taxonomy): domain Bacteria; phylum Bacteroidota; class Bacteroidia; order Bacteroidales; family UBA5342; genus JBFHER01. The sequence goes on along the minus strand of JBFHER010000092.1, from coordinate 1,878 downwards.
CTGGATTTTGCACTGGAAGGGATGAATGCCGGTTTCCCGCTTTCAATTTCACCAGGAGGTGGTGTCTTTCAGCACGAAAAAGGAGCCATCGAAACACCTGATATCCAGCAGGCTTTGTACAATTACCCCACGCACACAATGGTTTGGGAGTGTGGTATGATGCCTGGCATGGGACCCTATAACAGAGCACATGGCGTTGCATTCATTGGAACCAATGGCACGCTCGTCGTTAGCCGTGGCGGATGGGAGGTAATTCCAATTGTCAATCGAAAAACAAAAGAACCATACATCAACCCCGTTCCGCAACAAGCACCTGTGGGAGGATTGAATGAACATGTAGCCAACTTTATTTCCTGTATCCGTAAAGGCGGAAAACTGAATGCAGGAGTTGCTCTTGGATCTAAAGTGGCCATCGTTTCTGAAATGGGAAACATTGCCTGGCGCCTGGGTAAAACACTTCACTGGAACAACGACAAGAATCAATTTGAAGAAGAGGATGCAAATAAGTTAATGAAAGTCACTTACCGTAGTGGTTGGCAGTTGCCAGAATTATAAGCCATCCACAGGGTCCCTTAAATGGTTGTAATATGAAACAGACCGGAACAAAGTTAATGATGCTAATACTTGTATCAATGATTGTATTCAATGCTTTTGGAACATCCCCAAAATGGATGATTGCTTCTCAGGCCTATACATTTAAAGAGTTCACACTCTCTGAGGCATTGGAGAAGATGGAAAGCCTTGATATAAAGTTTGTGGAATTGTATCCGGGGCAGTTAATGGGTCCGGCCGATAAGCGGACGACAAATTTTACAATGGATGCCCAACAAATTGATGATCTGAAAGCGCTCTTGAAGAAACATGACATCGAGGTGATCAGCTATGGTGTGATCAGCCCAAAGAAAAAAGAGGAATGGCAGGCATTGTTTGCGTTTGCCAAAACCATGGGCATTAAAACCATTGTTTCCGAACCCTTGCAAAGTCAGTTGGAGTTGGTAGATGGTTTATGTCAGAAATATAATATCCGGGTTGCGATCCACAATCATCCCATACCTAGCCCATACTGGGATCCTGCCATTGTTTTAGATGCCCTGAAAGGACGTAGTAAATACATGGGGGCATGCCCCGATCTGGGGCATTGGACCCGTTCAGGATTAGATGCCACTACTTGTTTGAAAATGCTGCAGGGGCGGATTTTCGAAATTCATATGAAGGATGTCAGTAAAACAGATAAGAGCGGACATGCCGTTGTTTGGGGTGAAGGGGTGATCGATTGGCAACGTGTTGCAGCCGAGCTAAAACGGCAAAACTTCAGCGGGATGTTCGTGATCGAACATGAATATAACTGGACGGATCCAATGCCTGATTTAAAGAAGAACCTGGCCTTTTTTGAGACGATTAAATAGATCCCCATGGAAAAGAAACAGATCCCAAGACGTGAGTTTATCAAAACCACTGCAAAAGTTGCAGCTGTTGCATCTTTACCCCTCAGCTCAGTGGCATGTAAAGAACCCCTGCCTGTTTGGCCGAAAGGGAAACTTAATATTGGTGTTTGTGGTCTTGGAATGGGTTTTTCAAATATTAAAAATTGTCTGGATGAAAATATCGTCGCAATTTGTGATGTTGACCAGACACGCATAGATAAAGTACTAAATATTTTTGCTGAACAATATGCTGATAAAATTCCACCATGGGCATTTCAGGATTACAAAGAAATGCTGAAAGTGATGGACCCTGTGCTGGATGCAGTCATTATAGCAACACCAGATCATAGTCATGCCATGATCACATTGGATTGCATGAAGGCAGGCAAGCATGTTTACACACAAAAACCCTTGACCAGAACGGTTTATGAGTCACGAATTCTGGCACAAGCTG
>JBFHER010000091.1:0-12999 GCA_041584055.1 Bacteroidales bacterium | reverse complement strand
GGAACCGGATGCAGAGGTAGTCGTTACCGGAAACCCGGGGAGTGTTGGCAACTTTTATTCCTGGAAAGGTGAGTTGGTTGGTTCCGGAGAAATGGAAAATATGGAGCTGTCAGCACCATCGTCACTTGTGCAGGAAATTCGTTTCACAGAACCCTTCCCCTCATCATCCACCGTTTATTGGGAGTTGGCTCCGTCCAGTGAGGGTGTGAAAATCACCTGGGGTATGAAAGGCGAAATGCCCTTCCTGTTTAAGTTTATGGCAAAACAGATGGAACCCATGATTGGCATGGATTATGAACGTGGCCTTCGCATGCTGAAAGAGTACATTGAAACCGGAAATGTCCTTTCAAAACTTAAGGTAACCGGCAAGCAGGACATCAAAGGATTCCGATACATCGGTTTAAAATCAACCGTTAAGTGGGATGAGATCGGAGATGCAATGGGATCCAACTATGGAGAGATCATCACATTTATGAATGCCAACGGCCTGACACAAGCAGATGCCCCGCTGTCAATTTACGCAGACTTTGCCCCTGGTAAAGACGCCATCACCTTTGTATCTGCCATACCTTATACTGGCGAGGCTGATATTCCGGATAAATTTGAAACAGGCGAATATCCGGATGGCAGTTCATTTATTGTCACCCACTGGGGCAAATATGAACACATCGGCAATGCATGGTCTGCCGGATTTAGTGCGACCCGCTACAACAAGTTAAAAATAAACTCAAAACTGGCACCATACGAGGTTTACATCACCGATCCAATGACAGAACCCGACCAGGGAAAATGGGAGACAAAGGTTGTTTTACCTCTTAAGTAAAACATATCTTGCAATGCAAAGACGAGATGCAAAGACCGCAAAGAGTTTTCCTTGCGGTTTTTTCGTAGAATTTGTTTTACTTCCCTTTTACCCTTCCGGCATTCTTATTCGCAAAGTCCTTCCAGCTGTTGTATGATTTTTCCTGATTCAGGTTTTGATTCTGAAAATAATGACACAAAGCTGCAGCCAATCCGTCGGTGGCATCCAGTTGTTTAGGGATGTCGGTAATTTTCAGGTATTTCTGAAGCATAAAAGCAACTGCCTCTTTGGAGGATTTCCCATTTCCAGTGATGGCCATCTTTATTTTTAGCGGGGCATACTCAAAAATAGGAACATCCCGGTAAAGGCCTGCTGCCATGGCCACACCCTGCGCACGCCCCAGCTTCAACATACTTTGCACATTTTTGCCGTAAAAAGGAGCTTCAATCGCGATTTCATCCGGATGGTATTGATCAATCAGCGCCAGTGTTCGTTCAAATATTCGCTGTAATTTCAAGTAGTGATCCCCAAACTTTTTTAGTTCGATCACCCCAAGCGTGGCACAGCGAGGCTTCGCATCTTTAACTTCAATGACGCCATATCCCATAACAGTTGTTCCGGGATCAATACCAAGTATGATTCGTTCCTTTTCCACCGTTTAAAATTTTTCCTCTTTTAAGACCGTTGGAAATACCATCACTTCATCTTTAAAAGCTTTTCTTAAATCATGTATCAACTCATTAAACAACCCATTTAAGTATACTTCAATAAACCGAGGCTCATTCGTCGAAAACTGAATGCTATAGGTTTGGCCTCCCATTTCCTCCTCAACCAGGACCTTTAATATTTTATAAGCCGTAAACTTCCCCTCTTTCAAGGTGGTTGGAATAAAATAATCGATTATGAATGATTTCCATTTTAAGAAAACCTGATCCGAGCTATTGAAGGTAACATTAAGAATAAACATAAATTTTCCGCTTGGTGTACCGCAAAATTAAACTAATTAAATGATTTATAAAGTATCAAGATACGAGGAGCTTGTAACAAGGCCCATTATTAAAAACTGGCAGGGTTATTTAGCCATTGACATCCAGCACTTAATTCTCATGACTCGACACTCATTCTCTTAAACATTTTATTTCCTAAGGGGTATTCTTTACTTTTGCCCCAAATGGAGCACAGAAAACACATACAGGCGGAGATGAACAGAATGGGACAAGCCGGTTCTTTTCTGTTCATGCTTGACTATGAATTAAAAAAGCCATTGCTGCTTCCTTTAACGGAAGCGGCAAAACAAGGCATATTCTTTGATTTCCAGGGAATGGCAAACTGTGGTCCCAGAAAAAAAAGCAATAACGATGCCTTCTTAAAAAAATCACCCGTTCCTTTTGAACAATACAAAAGCTCCTTTAACATTGTAATGGACAACCTGCAATATGGCAATTCGTTTCTGGTCAACCTGACCATGCCAACAGAGATCCAAACAAACCTGACGCTCGAAGACATCTTCAATACCAATCGTCAACCTTTCCGATTATTAAAAAAGAACGAATTGGTTGTATTCTCGCCGGAATTATTTGTTGAGATTCGGGGAAACAGAATAAGCTCCCGTCCAATGAAAGGGACCATTGATGCTGCCATTCCCAATGCAAAAAGCACACTTCTCAATGATCCCAAAGAAATGGCTGAGCATGCTACCATTGTGGATTTGATCAGAAATGACTTAAGCATTGTTGCAAACCATGTCCGGATTGATGATTATCGTTATGTTGAAAAAATAAAAACAAACGAAAAGGATTTGCTACAGGTGAGCACCAGTATCTCCGGAGCACTGACCGCTGACTGGAAGCATCGAATTGGAGACATCCTCATTCCATTGCTCCCTGCGGGGTCCATAAGCGGCGCTCCCAAACCTCAAACAATAAAGATCATTGCCGAAGCTGAGGGCCAGGAAAGAGGTTACTACACCGGAATTATGGGTGCATTTGATGGAGAACAGCTGATCAGTGCAGTGATGATTCGTTTTGTTGAAGAAAAAGAAGGCAAAATGATATATCGCAGCGGTGGCGGAATCACTTCTCAGAGCAATGCAGAAAGCGAGTACAAAGAAATGATAGACAAGGTTTACTTGCCGAGATAAGGTACTTGCAGATACCAAACTACTTTCATGTATTACATGCTTTCTTTCAACCAAGACAAAGGTGGGTTCAACATTAAGCCCAAACCATTCCGGGATGTTCCTTTTCAAGGCTTCCCAACAAGAAACCTGCATCAACTGATTGAAAGAAATACTTAAACTTTCCAGGATGGGCATTCATAAAATCAATTATTTCTTTAAAAGATTGCGCACGGGTGAAAAGGATTGCAGCCCCCCGATGCTTCGAGGCCAATTCAGAAAAGGATTTGACCGTATGAATGTTGGTTTCCTTTGAAAGCGATGCTGGTAGCGAGACACCTTGCTCCGATTCCACAATGAACACATCCTTCGGAAAGCTATTTACTTTGGTCCAACTACGATCCACTTTTTTTGCCTTGCGTTTAAATTGCATTCGTTTAAGACCGATTCCCATGGATATCATCCGTTTAAAAAGCCAGCCTCCCTGCCTGGAAAAATGCTTTTTATAAAAAATATCCATGGCCCCAAAGAAACTGTTTAAATAAATCTCATCTGTCTTTTTAGAACTTTCACCTTTAAAATGGATAATGGGTGCATCCGCCAGATACCAATTCTCAAAACCTTCCTTTAAAAACCGATAACTCAGATCGATGTCTTCTCCAAACATAAAAAAATCTTCATCAAAGCTCCCGGCTTTATTCAGCACATCTTTCCGTACGCAAATAAAAGCCCCTGCCAGAATTTCAACCGGATTGTTTTCATTTAAATCAAGATGCCCCAGATAATAACGGCTAAACACAGCCGATTTTGGGAATAAATTTGAAAGTCCAAAGGCTTTAAAGAAGGATATCATAGGCGTTGGAATGCCGCGTTTTGATTCCGGCAAAACCTTCCCCGATCCATCCAGCATCCGAACACCCACAGCTCCCGCTTTAATATTTTCTCTTAGAAAAGTGATACATTTTTCATAGGTATCCTCCGCAACTATCGTATCAGGATTTTGAATGACAACCAACTCACCCTTAGACGCTTCGATGCCCTGATTATTTGCCTTTGAAAAGCCTGCATTATCGGTGTTTGCGACAAGTTTTACCCAGGGATGCTTTTGCTTCACCATTTCCGGTGCGCCATCAGATGATGCATTATCAACGACAATGACTTCAGCATCAATCTCTTTTATTGCCTGCTCAACAGACTGAAGACAAAGGTCTAAAAATGCCCTGGCATTGTAATTTACAATGATGATGGATAAATCCACGATTTATTTGCTTTGTTTGATGGCTTGATTCAAGCGTTCCAGTTGCTCCCCTAGTCGAATGAAAATATTCTTCTTCTCCATGGCTCTGAGCATTGTCTCATCGGGTTCCCCCTCTCCGGTTATCATGTAGTAAATCATTCCCCAATCCAGCATTCCGCCAATGTTCCGGTCATCAATAAAAAGATCTGCATTGATTTTCCGACTAATGGTATCATCCAGTTCCTCCTCGGGGTAACTTTTATTCACCGCATAAAATACAATTCCCTTGCCCTCACAATACTTCACGGCTTCATCCAGCTCCGCCCCGGCCCGATAGGTCCATAAAATAATTTGATGACCTTTCTCAATCAAACGTTTTATAGTATCAGTCGCAAATGGAATTTCCCTCCCTATCTTAGGGTATTTATGTTCAACGATGGTTCCGTCAAAATCGATCGCAATTATCATTTCTCCCTCAATTTTAAATTTCTTCCGTTTGTTTTGCTTTTACAATATTCGGTCGACAATAAAAGAAAATAAATACGACAATGGCTAAGAGGTACATGAGTGTACGGTCAAAGGTCAGCATATAGGCCGCAAGGTTGATCACTGATACGGACAAAATCACCCATATTCGGGCTTTCCATGCGCTTTCATATAGTTTATTCCGAATTGCCAGGTCTTCTTGTTCTTCCATTTTCTTTGTTCTGCTGGTAAACCAGGCAAAAATACCGGGAATTGAAAAAAGGGTGAATACAATGATCACTGATTTTATCTTTTCCAGCACTTCAGACCCTTTCACCAAAGGGTTGGACTGGTCCAGCGCGGAAATACCCATAAGCCCCAGGGCAAGCAAGGCAAGCCAAAGGATGTAATAATGCCGTCTCAGTTTCTTGAATGTTTCGGCGGATAAATCTGACGTCTCCATATTTTCTTTTTGTTTGTTACGTTCGCATGGTGTCTGAAAACAATGTTCTGTTCAACAAGGATCGCCCCAATGTCAGTTCATCTGTATATTCCAGCTCATCACCAAATGACACTCCTCTTGCCAGTGTGGTTATTTTCACCTCCGTGTCTGCCAGCTTTTTATAAATATAAAAATTGGTTGTATCACCTTCCATGGTCGTAGGAAGGGCTAAAATTATCTCCTTCACTTCATCCTTTGCACTTGTGGCAATGAGGCTATCAAGCTCAATGTCATTGGGACCAACGCCATCCATGGGAGAGATAATTCCCCCCAGCACATGGTATACACCGAAGTACTGCATCGTATTTTCAATAGACAGTACATCTTTTATATTCTCGACAACACAAATGGTTGAGTGATCCCGTTTCGGATTCGCGCAAATATCACAAACCTCAACGTCAGAAATATTGTGACATTCCTTGCAGTATTTCACTTCATTCCGCAACCTGGTCATTGCATCACTAAAGGCCTTTACCCTATCTGACTCCTGACGCAAAAGAAACAGAACCAAACGCAAAGCCGTTTTTCTGCCAATACCAGGCAGCTGGGAGAACTCACTCACGGCATTCTCCAATAGTTTAGATGGATAGTTCTGATAATTCACCATTCAAATGTTTTAAAAGCCAAAGATAGTAAGAAATATGGAGGACCGGATTAAAAGGTTTTAGAGTTTTAACATTGTGCTGTTTCGTATGCATCACTACCTACATGAGCACACTTTCAACATCCCTAAAAAAGGTAATATCACTTCCTCAAAAATCGAAATATAGTCTATCCGGCAACCGTCAATCCCATCTGCTCCCCAACTTTTAACATATACCGGAACGCTTCTTCATGATTGTTCCCGATTTCTCCTTCAAGAATGGCTTCTTTGATGGCAGCCTTCAGGTCACCAATGGTTTTACATGGTTTCAGATTATACACTTTCATGATCTCCTCTCCCGTAACAGGTGGCTGGAAATTCCGGATGTGATCTTTTGCTTCTATCTCTACAAGCTTTTGGCGTACAAGTGCAAAATTACGCAGGTACTTCTTTACCTTCACATCATTCTTGGAAGTAATGTCTGCCTCACACAAATTCATCAAATCATCCACGTCATCACCGGCCTCGAACAACAAACGCCTGACTGCAGAATCTGAAACCACATCTTCGGCCAAAACCTTTGGTCGCATATGCAGGTTCACCAGCTTCTGGATGTATTTCATCTTTTCATTTTGAGGGAGTTTCATACGTTTAAAGATGCGTGGAATCATTTTCGCACCTATGAAATTGTGATTATGAAACGTCCACCCCAGTGCATCATCAAAACGCTTTGTCTGTGGCTTGGCAATGTCATGCAACAGCGCTGCCCACCTCAACCACAGGTCGTCGCTAACCTGAGCAAGATTATCCAGCACCTTCAGGGTATGAAAGAAGTTATCTTTGTGACCGATTCCGTTTCTGACCTCCACCCCTTTTAATTTTACAAACTCCGGAAAAATTATTTGCAAAAGGCCACATTCGTCGAGCAATTTAAAACCAACGGATGGTTTTGGTGACAGCACGATTTTATTCAATTCATCGGCAATGCGTTCCTTCGATACAATTTCAATGCGGCTATTGTTACGACTGATGGCACTGAATGTATCGTCATCAATTGTAAATCCTAGTTGCGATGCAAAACGAATGGCACGCATGATGCGCAAGGGATCATCAGAAAAGGTAATGTCAGGATCCAGAGGCGTTTTAATTCGCTTTTCCTTTAAATGTTTTTGTCCCTCAAAAGGGTCCACCAGTTCTCCAAAGCGATTCTTATTCAGACACAAAGCCATTGCATTGATCGTAAAATCTCTGCGGTTTTGATCATCCTCCAGGGTTCCATCCTCTACAATAGGCTTGCGACTGTTGGCGCGGTACGACTCTTTTCTGGCGCCCACAAACTCAACCTCCAGGTCTTTGTACTTGATTTGGGCCGTCCCGAAATTCTTAAAAACTGACACACTGACATTATGTCCGAGTGCCTTTGCGGTCCTTTTTGCAAGATCAATACCGTTCCCCAACACCACTACATCGATGTCTTTCGACGGTCTCCCAATCAAAATATCCCTTACAAACCCCCCAATGACATAAGCCTCTTCACCCTGATCATCAGCTACTTTACCGATAATCTCAAATATTTTATTCTTTAAAAAATGCTTCATTACCCTTGCTGAACAATCGGAATCCTTAAATGTTTCTAAAAAGGGTGTCAAAAGTACGATATTTTTTTTCATTTCGATCAAAAACCTTATCTTGGCATATATTTTGATATGTAGATTTTTAAATATTTGAAATATAAAAATAGAAATCATGTTAGAACATTTAACTTCAGAAACATTTAAAGCGAAAGTATTCAACTGGGAAGAAAACAAAGACTGGAAATTCGAAGGTGAGTTGCCAGCTGTGATTGACTTTTATGCAGACTGGTGTGGACCTTGCAAGATGGTAGCGCCTATTCTGGAAGAGCTCGCAGGCGAATACGAGGGAAAACTGAATATTTACAAGGTAAATACAGAAGACCAAAAAGAATTAGCAGGTGTATTTGGCATCCAGAGCATTCCTTCATTGTTGTTTATACCAAAAGAAGGACAGCCTCAGATGGCACAGGGAGCATTGCCAAAAGACACTTTCAAGAAGGCATTTGCCGATGTGTTAAACGTACAATAAGAACCCGGGATTCCGGATAAATGATATTCATATGACAACAAAAATCAAAAAGACAGCGGGAGTGGTACTGTTCGGTTTACTGGCTGTATCATTCACATTTTGTTCCAACGCGCCAAAAGACGATAAGCAGGCTGCCAAAAACGAAACTAAAAGTGAAGTTGTTAAAGACAACGCAATTAAACATTTAGATGCGGAATCCTTCAAGGCAGAGGTGTTTGATTACGTAAACAGCAAAGAATGGAGTTACAAAGGCGACAAGCCTGCCATTCTTGATTTTTATGCTGATTGGTGCGGTCCCTGTAAAATGCTGGCGCCCCACTTAGAAGCTATGCAGAAAGAGTACAATGGAGCCATTCAGGTGTACAAAATCAACACCGATGAGCAGCGTGAACTTGCAGGTGCGTTTGGCATTCAAAGCTTACCTACCATTGTGTTTGTTCCGAAAGACGGTCAACCACAGGCCGTGATGGGATATCGCGAACAAGCAGATCTAGAAAAAATGGTTACTGAAGTTCTCAAGGTAGTAAAACCTGAGTAAGCATTACTGAAGCGTTGTGCGTGATCTAAAGTGAACTTGAGCAAAGAATGAGAACATTTTAGAAACACGGGGAACAATTCAAATAGATGTTCTTTAAATATAAAAACTTATAAGGCCATCCACTTAGGTGAGATGGCCTTTTTTAATTCAATTTATTCTGAACAAGGATGCATCAGAAACACTGTTAATTCGATACCTTGAAACATCAGATCTTTCCTTCTATTTGCCCCCGTACAATTTATAAACTTCACTTCCTGCACTTAAAAAGGCACCTGTGCCATACACTTCTGTTTTATCAGGCCATGCTTTGCCCGGAGCAGCGCCTACAGGTTGTACATAACCCAGCATCCCTTCAGCAGTCACATGACTTACCATTGCATTCCACCCTTTTTTAACTACAGGCTCGTAAACTTCCTTTTTTAAAATGCCCTTGTTAATCCCCCATGCCAGACCAAAGGTAAAAAATGAAGACCCGCTTGTTTCGGGGGTTGGGTAATATGCCTGTCCCAGCAAGCTCATGGCCCAGTGTCCCTCAGGTGTTTGAATCTTACGCAGTTTGGCAGCCATCTTTTTATAAATCTTAAGAAAGTATTTATATTCTTTAGAAGTGGGGTCCAATTCCTCCATGATATTTACCAATCCTGCAAACACCCAACCATTCCCTCTGGCCCAAAAGATCTTTGTTCCATTATCCAATTCCCCCATATAACTTTGGTCACGATAATAAAGGCTTTCCTTTTTGTCGAACAGGAAATCGGTGGTTGCTTTAAACTCTTTCACCATAAAGTCAAGGTAGGTCTTATCGCCTGTAATTGCATATAACTTAGCCCAAACAGGAGGAGACATAAACAATGCATCACACCAATTCCAGCGGTCCTGGTGATAAGTTGACTTCCATTCCAAAGAGGATTTTGAAGGGTGGTACAAAATAAATTCAAACTGTTTTTTCATTGGCGCAAGCATTTTTTCATCACCATATTTCCTATATAGATCACAATACAATTGTCCCACAGTATGATCATCTGCATGATACTGACGACGATACAAGCTCCAGTTGTGATCTTCGCCAATCTTTTTCAGCCAGCTGTAGTAAGTATCGTCCTCTGCCATTGCCGCCCATTTAACCATTCCCACATACAATGCGCCGTTTGTCCAGTCCAGAGGATGATGCGGGGTTTTGCGACTGCTATAGGTGTCACGATAATGTTCGATTTGCCAATCGGCGACACGCTTCATCACAGCTTTTACGTTGTCTGGTTCCATGTCTTGTGCCGAAGCGGAAAAGGTGATAAGAAGTGTCAGAAAGAGAGATTTAATTACCTTCATGTTTTTCAGAAATATTGATTAATATAAATTTTATTATTTTTTCATATACTCATCACTTTCAGTCAGTTAAAAAATATATGTTAACATCCAAAATGCAAACTTCGTTTTGGTGAGTAACAAACCCATTTAACAGCCTTATATGTTCGGATAAAAATAAATAAAAAACGGCTTCGCTGCTAATTAATTATAATCAGTTTACGCGTGGAGGAAAATCCGTCAACATATAAATGACAAAAGTACACCCCCGCTTTCCAGGAACTGACATCAATTCTTTCTTTATATTCAAAACTTGCATCACCAATATTCAGAAATTCACATTTCAACATTCCACTTATATCAAAAATGCGAATTGAAGCTTGTGGTCGCGTGGTGCGAAGTTGAATATACAGTTGATCTGACACCGGATTTGGATAACACTCAAGTTCTGCTATGAACTTACCGACGGTAATATCCTTGACAGAAGTCACTTTTTCATACGAAGGGACAATTCCCCAGGCCTTAAGCACACCTTCATTGCCCATTTGAACATCACGAATCGAAAGTTTCCATTCTCCCTTCGGATCCATCCCTGCAAACACTGATAAGGCATGTTCTGGTTTGTAATCCCCTGAATAGGGTGCTTTCCCGGCAGAAACATCTTTATTTGCGTCATCTGTCAAAGTTGTATGCAAAAGATTGGCACCACCATTTTTCAATTGATTGATTAGTGTATCTGTTACGTGCTCGTGTGTTAGCGTAATGATTAAATCCTTTACAGCGGGATGAACAATGGTATCAATTATGACTTTTATATCCGTCAGTTGATAGTCCTGTGCACTTTTTATCACAGGAAGGTATATCACGTCGTACGTTTCCACATCATCCTGAATCGGAAGATTGAGTCCGGGATGCATGATGGTGCAAGCATCATACGAAAACCCTCCATTGGAAGTATGCAGGATTGTTCCTCCTTCGCCTCCCAACCATCCATTTTCAGCATCCAGGAAATAAGACGAGATCAAAAAGTTGCTTGCAACAGGTGAGCGCTGTTCAAACCACGAATGCCCACCGTCCACCGATCGCAGGATCAAGCCCTGATCACCCATGGCCCATCCATTTTCTTCATCGATAAAAAAGATGCTTTCAAGCGTACTACTTGTTCCGCTCTCCATCTCCTGCCAGTTGGCACCTCCATCTTCAGACAGAAAGATACTTCCATATATTCCGCATGCCCAGGCATGATTCTCGTCCAGGAAAAAAACGGAAGCAAAACGAAAGGGTCTGGAAGCATTGACACTGGCCTCTACCCACGTTGTACCACCGTCCTTTGTATTTAGAATTGTGCCGCCCAATCCCACGGCGCAGCCAACATTTTGGTTTATGAAGAAGACGTCATGAAAAGGGTTGTTTGTAGGATCCGTTTGTTTGGTCCAGGTATTCCCGCCATCGGTCGTATTCAAAATGTCACTGTACTGACTCACTGCCCAACCCGTGTTTTCATCCACAAAACTGACTGCATTCAAATTGGCATGCACGTTACTTTCCTGAGTTGTCCAGCTTACGCCACCACTCCTTGTGCGTTTTATCAAACCATCTCTCCCCACAAGCCACCCTGTGTTCTCATTCACAAAATCCATATCAAAAATCATCGCATCCTGCGAATAGATCTCCTCCCAGGTGTTTCCTCCATCAGATGTTTTAAGTACTTTCCCAATGCTACTGCCGTTATACACATACTCCCCTCCAGCAGCCCAGCCATTGTTTTCGTCTAAAAACTCAATTGCTCCCACCCAGTGCAAAAAACGTTTGTTAATTATTCCAAAAGGCTCACCAAATGTCTCACTCCGCAGAATCAAACCATGCTGTCCTACCGCATAAGATGGATAATCCATGGATCCGGCCACATCATAAAGATCCCACCAGGTATCATTAAATCCATTCTGTGTCCAGTTTGCTCCTCCATCACTGGTTTGCAACAAGACGCCCTCGTCACCAACCACATACCCCCTCCCAAAGATGTTGAGTACATCCAGCCCATTTAGCCTTTTAGTTGTATTTGTCAGCCCCATAGACCAGTTTACGCCCTCATTTTCAGAGCTGAATATAACACCTGCATGTCCACAGCTTCTGTAATTTCCAGCGGGGCCGAGCTCTACTGAAAAAAGCGCATAGGATGTCGGAACCGCATGTGAAGTCCAACTTTCACCTCCATCCGTTGTACTGAGGGTGACACCATCCTCACCAACAAGCCATGCCTCGTTGCAATGCAAATGATCAACATCATAAAAATTCAAATGAAAATTGCTTGAAATTTTTTCCCATGTTTCACCCTTATCAACTGTCTTTAGTATGGTGCCATTGGCGCCGCACACCCAAACACAAGCATCCAGCGAACCAGACACTGCATATAAGGTCTCTGTGGTTCCACTCCGTTGACGCTGCCATGTATCCCCTGAATTTATTGTATGGAAAATAACACCATTGGTGCCCACGACCCATCCTTCCGCTTCAGGCACTGTTGATCCATCAGCTAAAGGTCTGCCGCCAAAAACACCATATAAATTTTCAGTGGTAGGAATGTTCATCGCTTCCCAAACATAGTTGGGTCCCAGCGACCGAATGGCTGTCCCCTTGTCTCCAACGGCCCACAAGGGTGACCAGTTCACTGCACGCAGTGTATTGCCCTGCAAATACGGATTTTGCCAGTTCCAGCCATCCTGTGCCACAAGTAAAAAACTCAGAAAAAATAGTTTGATGAGAAGAACAATTGTTTTCATAGCTTTTTCTCCTTACAAGTTAAACATAGTGCTTTTTACAAAGCCGGACGACCTTGTAATTTACGGAAAAACCTGAAGAAAGTCAATCTTGATGGAGCATTTCAAGCACGTTACGCACACGCTAATCCGCTTGACCATACTGCCAAATCTTGCTGTAAATTGGCAATATTAATCAAATAAATTACAGTTTGTGCTTCATGCAATTGCAGAAAACGCGTGAATATCTCTTTAATTTAAGGGAAGAATGATGAAGTTATGAACGCATCAGTTTCAAAGTCTTGTATTGCATTCTATGACCCCAAGGATGTGGGACCAATAATGCAATTTAATCACATGTTTGGATTAGACATACTCTTCTGCCACACCCATTGAAGCGGACAAAAAGAAGCATTGATCAAGCATCCTTATCTCTTCCTTTTGCTTTGGCCAATGCTTTTCTCCTTATTTTTCACATAGATTAGGCGCAAACGTCCTTTTTGATCTTCGCGTTGTTCAATCTCGAAACTTTTGATCGACTTAATCAGTGGCGTAAGTTTAAAGAAACCAAAGTTCCTGGAGTCGAAGTTCGGTT
>JBFHER010000090.1:0-13022 GCA_041584055.1 Bacteroidales bacterium | reverse complement strand
TGATGAAAGATTTCGCGAATTTGTGATGATACTTTTTTATAAGCTTCAAATCGTGGCGGAGTAAAGATGAGATGAGGACATTTTCGCTTTGCTGTGACGGATGGCATTGCAGAAAATACACCATATTTCCGGGCTTCATAACTGGCTGCTGCCACAACACCTCGCCCTTCTGCACTCCCTACAGCTAAAGGTTTTCCCATGTAGTCAGGATTATCCCGCTGCTCAATAGACGCAAAAAAGGCATCCATGTCTATATGGATGATTTTCCGTTGCAAAAATCCTTCTTGAATTATACTTTAGGCCTTATCCCCTTTGGGATGTTGCTTTTTACTATGCGGATGTTTATTTCGATGTTCTGCCTTTTTCCCAACGAATTTTGCATCGCCCCCCTTTTTATCCTTTTGATGAGAGAAGCGCTTCTTTTTATTCCCTTTAAACTTATTCTGCTTTTGATTAAATGGGTCATATTTAGGCGCTTCACCCAGTTCTTCCGGAACCGGTGCCTTGTAAATTTCCTTTTCTATCAGTTTTTCAATTCTGGCAAACTGAGGTTGTTCTTTGGGTGAGATAAACGTGATCCCCATGCCCTCGCTTTGAGCTCTGGCGGTTCGTCCTATTCGGTGAACATAATCCTCGGGATCATTCGGCACATTGTAATTCAACACCATATCAATGCCATCAACATCAATCCCCCGGGAAAGGATGTCAGTTGCAACAATCAGTGGATATTCGCGACTTTTAAATTTACGCATCACCAATTCCCGCTCTGCCTGATCCAAATCGGAATGAATGGCTGCAGCCTTCAGGCCACTTCTGTTTAGATCTCTGGTGATTTCTTTAACACTGCTTTTTGTAGATGAAAAGATGATCACACTTTTTAAATTCTTTCCTAAAAGAAGGTTCTTAATGAGTGGAATCTTTTGATTATCATACACCGAATACCCTACCTGTAAAATGCCATCCGCAGGTTTTGATATTGCGATGCTCACTTCTTCCGGCTCATGCAAAAGCTTGCGGGCCATCAATCTAATATTAGCTGGCATGGTTGCCGAAAACATCAATGTCTGCTTTTTCTTTGGAAGTTCTGCTGCAATCTTCAAGATATCATCGTGAAAGCCCATGTCAAGCATCCGGTCTGCTTCATCCAAAATGAAATGTTGAACGTGACTAAAATCAACATATTTTAAATTCAGGTGTTGCATTAATCGACCGGGAGTTGCCACAACCACATCCACACCACTTTCTAAGGCCCGTCTTTGTGAATCCCATATACCTGAGTCATTGCCGCCATAAATAGACACACTGGAGATGGACAGATAATATGCAAAACCCTGGATTTGTTGTTCGATTTGAATCGCCAATTCCCGGGTTGGAACAATCACCAAAGCCTTTATCTTCCGATCATCCGGCGTAAGACAAAGCTGATTTAAAACAGGCAGCATAAATGCAGCGGTCTTACCGGTACCGGTCTGTGCACAGGCAATAAGATCTTTGTTATCCAAAATGATGGGAATCGTTTTTTCCTGGATGGGGGTCATGTTTTCAAAGCCCATGACTTCGATTCCATCCAACACATCATATTCAAAATTTATTTCAGAAAATTTCAATAGTTCCGTTGTCTTAAGTAATTACTCCACGTAAAGGACAAGCCCCTTAAGGTACTCACCTTCCGGGTGATATATATTCACTGGGTGATCAGCAGGTTGAATCACCTGATCCAGTATCCGTACCATCCTACCTGTTTGAGCAGCAGCGCTAAACACTGTTTTCCTGAACATGTCACGGGTCACAACCTGAGAACACGAAAAGGTAAATACGATGCCCCCCGGACGAATTTGTTCGAATGCTTTTGCATTCAACTTCTTATAGCCCTGCAAGGCATTATGAAGCACATTTCTGTGTTTTGCAAATGCAGGTGGGTCAAGAATAATCAGATCGTAGCGATCCTTGATGTTCTCCATAAACTTGAATGCATCCTCTGCATATGCACTGTGGCGATCATCCCCTGGGAAATTTAATTCAACATTCTTTTCGGTAATATCAACAGCACGTGCTGAACTATCCACCGAATGAACCAGATTGGCACCTCCACGCATGGCATAAAAAGAAAATCCACCTGTATAGCAGAACATATTTAACACATCCCTTCCTTTGCTGTATTTCTCCAGAAGACGGCGGTTTTCTCGTTGATCAATAAAGAAACCTGTCTTCTGACCTTTTAACCAATCCACATGAAATTTCAGTCCCAGCTCTGTCGCCACCATGTCATCGGCCTTGCCCCACAAATACCCATTGACCGGATCTATGTCCGCCTTAAATGGTAGGGTTCCCTCCGACTTGTCATAAATTGCAGTTAACTGATCACCCATTAGATCCTTAAGAATGTCTGCGATTTCATTCCGTTGCAACCACATTCCAATGGAGTGACATTGCATGACTGCGGTACCGTTATAGAAGTCAATAATTAAACCAGGCAATCCATCCCCTTCGGCATGAATTAAACGGTAAACATCATTGGTTGGGTTTTCAGCCAGACCAAGCGCGAGACGTAAAGCATAGGCTTTTGAGAGTTTATCCTTCCAAAAGTCAGCATTGATCTCCACCTCTTTAAAAGAAAGGATTCGCACGGCAATTGACCCAATCTGGTAATGCCCCATGCCAAGGAACTCGTCTTTATTGTCGTAAACCTTAACAATATCACCCTCGTTGACATTTCCATATATTTTTTTTATGGCTCCGGAAAACACCCATGGATGGAAACGTCGCATTGACTGATCCTTTCCTGACTTTAATATTATTTTGGTGAACTCGCTCATGAGGGCTTTTGCGTCTTTAATTTATTATAAATAATTAAACATATCCAGGCATCCGTTGCTGCATATTTTAATTGAGGCTCTGTTAATGTGGGACTTTCCCAATTTGTAAGTCGCTGTTTTTTCGAAATACGGCTATCAAGAACAATGGCTGAAATCTTTTTCAGACTTTTATCCAGAATTCCGTAATCTTCCACAAAATCCTGTAGATCCACAAAACGTTTTGGATTAAATTGCCCGAGTCGCTTCAAGCCCCTTAGGTCATCAAGCAATGACAGACCAATTTTCTTAACAAACTCTGATTCAAGAAAGCGTTTCAATCTGTCAGGAAAACCAATTTTATTTAAGCGGAATAAATAGCATGTTTCCTCCGTTGAGATCTGCACCAAACACACGTTGTTTACGCGTCCTTTTGCAAAGGATGGCTTTGTTTCAGTGTCTATACCAACAATGGAATGCCTTTCCAGTTCTTCCATCGCATCATCAACCTTCCAAACATCATCAACCACAACAATTCTCCCTTCAAAATTAGTTATTGGCAGAATGTCAATATCTTCTTTTTCAATCTTTTCTTTGTACGTCATTCATCAATTTCATTATTATTCTGCCACTCCTGTTGTCTCCGGGCCACAAAACTGTCATTCACATCTTTCCTGACTTCGTGAGTTATTTCATCCTCATCAAAATCACGTTCTTTGTTAAATCTTATGTCGTGCAAAGCACGTAAAACATTTACTGTTTTTTGCCCCCAGTAACTGCCAAAACCTGATTTCAATTCAGAAATGCTATCCTCCATCACCTCAGTTGCACCAATTTCGTAGGTAACCAAAAAATCTTTCAGGTCCTGGTAAATATCAGCCAGATCCTCCGAAACCATTGCCCGAACCGGCGTATCACTAAACTGAATATCCGGATGAAACACCTCAAGGTACTCATTGTGCAAGCCAAGCACATCGGCAACCATTCCCTGGATTGCCATGTAATCCTCTTCTGTCACAAAACGTTCTAGCGCCTCATCAAAATTTCTCTCCAGAGACGGAAGCATGGTGGCTTTCAGATAGAGCAAAGGTAACAATTTAACAGAGGTATCAACAAAAGTCTCTCTGCCAGTTGCATTACACTGCTCCAAAAAACTACACAATTGATTCGCCACTGTTACAAACTCAATAACATCCTTTGAATATACAGGGCTATCAGGAAACTCTTCCATTCTTTTTTTATTAACAAAACTGCACAAAAGTAGGAAAAATTGTTCATAAGTTTCATTTTAAAATGGACCTCTTGCCAATGACCAGGTGTATCTTTGTAACAAACCAATGAGAACATGAGCATACGCGATTTTTGGTCCAGAATTTTTCCACTGATAAAAAATAAATTTATCATCACATCGGTTTTATTTGTGGTGTGGATCAGTTTTTTTGACCAATACAATCTGGTGGCTCGCTTTGGTAACATTCAGAAATTACATCAGCTTGAAAAAGAAAAGCAACACTACCTTGCAGAAATTGACAACAATAAGCGCATGCTCAAAGAATTAAAGGGTGATAAAGAAACCCTTGAGAAATTCGCCCGTGAGCAATACCTTATGAAAAAAGAAAACGAAGACATTTACCTTGTGATTGAAAAATAGCACCTTCCCAAGGCCTGGCGTTTTAATTTACAATCTGTCTCTACATTCTCCGACAAAATTCCGAGCAAACAATGGCTGCAGCCATTGAAACATTGAGCGATTCGGCACCCGATTCATGCTTTGAAAATGATGGGATGCACAGTTTGTGTTGCAACAATAATTCAATTTCTTCCGAGATCCCCTGCCCTTCGTTGCCCATCACAACAATTGCTTCAGCAGGAAGCTCTTCCCGGTAAATATCCTTCCCATCCATAAATGTCCCATACACCGGCAGCGTTGTTTTTAGCAAAAAGTCTACCAGATCAACATAAAGCACTTTCACTCGTACAATAGAACCCATGGTGGCCTGTACAACTTTCGGGTTATAAATATCAGCACATCCTTTTGAGCAATAAATTGTTTCAATGCCGAACCAATCTGCCAATCGAATGATGGTTCCCATATTTCCCGGATCCCTCACATCATCTAACGCTAGCATCAAACCATGATTGACATGCAGATGTGAATCCGAATTGTTTTGGATCGAAAAAGCAGCCACAATCCCTTGCGGGTTTTTCAACTGCGACATTTTGCGAAGTTCAATTTCTGTCGCTTCTTCCACATGAAAGGAAAGGTTTGGATGTTCCTTGATCCAAATCGGCGTCGCGTATGCAAAATGTGGTTTCAAAACAGCGGCCACTTCCAGAACAGACTTGGCCCCTTCAACAACGAACAAACCGTGAATCTCACGTTGTTTTTTTTGTCCAAGGGATGCTATTTTTTTTATTTGATTTTTTGAAATCATACACAAAAATAAGCATTCCTGTTGGGGATTCTGAGGTGATAAAAATCTTTTTTCTAATTACAAGGATTCACTTATCTTTGTTCCTCTTAAAAACAGTGGATTAAGAACGAAAACTATGTATAGAACACACACTTGCGGGGAGCTCCGCATTGCAGATGTAGGAACAACAACCACCTTAAGCGGATGGGTACAAAAGGCACGTGACCTTGGAGGGATGACCTTTGTTGATGTTCGTGACCGTTATGGTGTCACTCAATTGGTTTTCAATATGGATACCAACAGAGCCTTGTGTGAAAAAGCACGCAAGCTGGGTCGCGAATTTGTAATTCAGGCCGAAGGAGTCGTTGCCGAACGAAGCAATAAGAATAAAAACATACCCACCGGTGAAATTGAAATTGAAGCAAAGGCACTTGTTATTTTAAATAAAGCCGAGACCCCACCTTTCACCATCGAAGAACATACTGATGGCGGAGATGAACTTCGGATGGAATATCGTTATCTTGACTTGCGACGCGCCAACGTGCGAAGGAATCTTGAAATCAGGAACAAAATGGCTTATGAAACAAGAAGCTACCTGAACGGAAAAGATTTTCTTGAAGTGGAAACACCTGTCCTTATTAAATCAACACCTGAAGGAGCACGTGATTTCGTTGTCCCTTCAAGAATGAATCCTGGCCAGTTTTACGCCTTACCACAAAGTCCCCAGGTATTCAAACAATTATTGATGGTCGCAGGTTTTGACCGCTATTTCCAGATTGTAAAATGCTTTCGGGATGAGGATTTGCGTGCAGACCGTCAACCTGAATTTACACAAATTGACTGTGAAATGTCGTTTGTGGAACAGGAGGACATACTTGAAAATTTTGAGGGCCTGACAAAGCACCTGTTTAAAACGGTTCGAAATGTTGAGCTTGAAGGCGCATTTCCAAGAATGAGCTATGCAGATGCCATGGAACTGTATGGTTCTGACAAGCCAGACATCCGTTTTGAGATGACCTTTGAGGAGTTGACAAAAACAGTTCAGGGTTATGACTTTGCTGTATTTGATTCTGCTGAATATGTGGCAGGGATTTGTGCAGAAGGGTGTGCTGAATACACGCGCAAACAACTAGACTCACTGACTGATTTTGTAAAGAAACCACAAATCGGGGCAAAAGGTCTGGTTTATGTGAAATGCCAGGAGGATGGTTCCTTTAAATCGTCAGTTGATAAATTCTATACTCAGGATGAGTTGAAAGAATGGGCATCGGTATTTGATGCACGACCCGGCGATTTAATTTTAGTTCTCGCAGGAGAGAAAGAGAAAACTCAAAAAGCACTTTGTGAGCTTCGCTTAAAAATGGGAACAGAATTGGGCTTAAGGGATAAAAATATTTTTGCTCCCTTATGGGTTGTTGACTTTCCTCTGTTGGAGTGGGATGAAGAAACAGCACGTTACCATGCCATGCATCATCCTTTTACATCCCCTAAAAGAGAGGACATGGACCTGCTGGGAACGGATCCGGGAGCTGTACGTGCAAACGCATATGACCTGGTGATCAATGGTGTTGAAATTGGTGGAGGATCCATCCGGATTCACGATGATAAACTTCAGCAACAGATGTTTGATGCGCTTGGCTTTACCAAAGAAGAAGCAAAAGCACAATTTGGCTTTTTAATGGATGCTTTTAAGTATGGCGCACCTCCACATGGCGGTATAGCCTTTGGTTTCGATCGACTTGTATCTATGTTTGCTGGGCTGGATTCTATCCGCGACGTAATTGCATTTCCAAAAAACAATTCAGGCCGTGACGTCATGATTGACAGTCCTTCAATGGTGGCAGAGTCTCAACTTGAAGAGCTCAGTCTGAAACTTAATCTGAAAAATAAAAAATAGATGAGGCCAAAGGTTCATGACATAGCATCGCTGATTGAAAAGATTGCGCCCCTTCCTCTTCAGGAATCCTATGACAATGCAGGTTTAATCTGTGGGGATTCAACAATGGAAGTGACTGGGGTCTTAATTTCATTCGATGTGATTGAATCTGTAATTGATGAAGCAATAGACAATGATTTAAACATGATTGTTTCGCACCATCCACTTGTATTTTCTGGCCTTAAGAAAATAACGGGTAAAAATTACATTGAGCGTTGTCTCATCAAAGCCATTAAAAACGACATTGCAATTTATGCAGCTCATACAAATATCGATGCTGCCCCAAATGGCTTAAACAAGTTGTTTTGCAACAAACTGGGATTAAAAAATTGCCGGATCCTGTCCCCCTCGCACATTGAGTTGGTTAAACTGGTCACCTTTGTCCCTAAAAATGATGCGACAGAGGTAAGACATGCCATCTTTTCTGCAGGTGCCGGCCATATCGGCAATTATGACCATTGCAGTTTCAATATTGAGGGTGAAGGGACATTCAGGGCTCAGGAGGGAACACGCCCCCATGTTGGAGAAAAAGGCATCACTCATCACGAAAAGGAGATCAGAATTGAGGTCATCCTGCCTGATTTTATCAAAGAGAAAGTCATTTCTGCAATGATTCAGGCGCATCCCTACGAAGAAGTTGCATACGACATATTTCCACTTAAGAATCACTGGATGGGTGCCGGTAGTGGCATGATCGGGGACCTACCTGAAGCCCTCGACACCATCACTTTTCTGAATTTTGTGAAGGATACCTTTAAAACCGGATCCATTCGTCACACTTCACCTGTAAAAGATAAAGTTAAAAAAATTGCCCTTTGCGGAGGCGCCGGGTCATTTCTGATTTCTGACGCAATTGCAGCAAAGGCCGATGTATTCATTACCGGTGAAATAAAATACCATGACTTTTTTAACTCCGATGGGAAAATAGTCCTGGCCGACATGGGGCATTTTGAAAGTGAACAATTTGTAAAAGAACTTTTTGAAGAAGCAATAAAGAAAAATTTTTCTAACTTTGCAGTCCGATTATCGGAAGTAAATACAAATCCAATAAATTATCTGTAAAATTATGGCAGAGAAAGAAATAAGCGTTGAAGAGAAATTAAAAGCGTTATACGACTTACAGCAGGTAAAATCTGAGATTGACAACATTCGTATTTTACGAGGAGAACTTCCATTGGAAGTTCAGGATCTGGAAGATGAGCTGGCTGGTTTAGAAACTCGTATTGCCAACTACAACGAGGATATTGAGGAGCTGGAAAACACCATTTCAGCCAAAAAAAATGAGATTGAAGAAGCAAAAGCTTTAATCGAGAAATACACCGAGCAACAAAACAATGTTCGTAATAACCGTGAATACGATTCTCTTTCAAAAGAGATTGAATTTCAGGGATTAGAAATCGAACTTTGTGAAAAACGCATCCGTGAATTTGCAGCAGAGATTAAATTAAAAAAAGAATCTGTTGATGCAGCAACCACAAATCTCAATGAGCGCAGAGATGATCTGGAAGCTAAAAAAAATGAACTTGACGAAATCGTTTCCGAAACTCAAAATGAAGAAGAAAAACTTCAAAAGAAAAGTGAGAAGATTGAATCAATGATCGAGGAGCGCCTGCTCATAGCTTTTAAACGCATTCGCAAAAATGCCCGCAACGGGTTGGCTGTGGTTTCTGTAGAACGTGATGCTTGCGGTGGTTGTTTTAACAAAATTCCACCTCAGCGCCAGTTAGACATCAAACTTCACAAAAAAGTAATTGTTTGTGAATACTGTGGTCGTATCCTTGTTGATAAAGAATTTCAGGGAGAAGAAAACTAATATCCAACACAGGAAATTTAAGCCGCATCAAATATTGATGCGGCTTTTTTTGTCATTAAAAGATGCCATATTACCCAAAATTTAATTTCATAAGTCTGAGGAACTTACTTTTTTTCCATATATTTAAACAACAATAAGCACTTGTGACAATGACAAACGAAGAATTAGTACTCAAAACAATGACAAAGGCAGGTAAACCGTTAAAAGCAGGTGAGATAGCAGAACAATGCGGTTTGGATAAAAAAGACATTGATCGTGCCATGAATGAACTAAAAAAAACAAAACAAATTATCTCCCCGAAACGTTGCTTCTGGACACCAGCACCTTAAAAGAAACAATTGGAACCTGGAAAAAAGATGACCGATGTTTATAAAAAAATAATCCTGAGCTTCTTACTACCATGGTTCATCCCATGCCTTACAGGCAGCCATGTACAAGCGCAACATATACTTAGCGCCCATTCATTGCCGCCCATTGTCCACGAAACATCCGGCTCAATTTACTTCAACGAAAGATTAATTACCTTCAATGATTCCAATGGAGATAACAAACTCTACGAATTAGATCCAAATGACGGTAGTCTACTCAAAGAAATTGTTTTAAATGGGGCACAGAATACTGATTGGGAGGACATATGTCAGGATGAAGCTTTTATTTTTGTGGCAGACATAGGAAATAATGCTGGTTCACGAAAAGACTTGAGAATTTACTTTATTCCTAAAGCTGACTATCTAAATGCTTTTGAAAGTGTTCAAGTCGCAGATTCCATTACCTTTCGTTATAAAGATCAAACGAACTTTGAAGAAAGTTGGCTTGCAACACGCCACGATGCCGAAGCCCTGATCTCCGCTGGCGACTATCTTTACTTATTTACGAAAAACTGGTTGTATCGCTGGACCGCGGTTTACCGGATCGCGAAAATTCCGGGAGATTATGAAATTGAAAAAATTGACAGTATTCCGGTTCCTGGGGTAATAACCGGTGGTGTTAATATTGGATCGAGCCAAATAGCCTTAACAGGATACAACATCGATTCAGTATTTGTGACACGTATTTCAAATTTTCCGGATAATAAATTCTCTTTGGGAACAATTGATCATATGGTATTGAGACTACCAGAAGGTACCTCGCCTCAGGTTGAGGCTATTTGTACCACTGATGGTGACACTTTTTTTCTGACATCAGAACGCAACGACTCTTTGAAAGAAACACTGTTTGAAATTAAATTGGACGAAGTCGTTAAAATTAAGACTGCTGAAAACAATCGTCCATTTGTTATTCATAACAATTCTTCTAAACTATTGATTAGGAATGACTTTGAAAATGAATCACAAATGAATATTTACAATTCTGCAGGACGATTGTGCAAAATATCAAGTGAAAAATACACAAGTATCTCAGATATGAAAGCTGGTTTGTATTTTATTGTTTTAAATAACAAGGCATGGCAATCATCAAGAACACAAAAGCTTCTGGTGTTGGAATAGGATCTCTTAGCGCAAAAAATGGGTCCCCATCGCTGGCGCGGATCTGCGATCCGTGCCTTTTTCTAACGTATATTTTCGACGCATCGGTATAAGTTTTTAGAATACCAAAGTAAGCTAAATAATTTGCTTTAAAAAACCCCCTCGCTGGCGCGGATCTGCGATCCGTGACCTTTGCTATCAATGCTAAATTAGTTCAACATCCAAAAGACCCTTTTCTCCAGCATAGTTACATGCACTACTGTAAAGATAATGTTCTGGTCGTACAACAAATCCTTCTTCCACAGGATTTTGATGGATGTAGTTTAACTTTTGATCAATAACTGAATTCGTCCATAGTTCTACAGGTTTGTTGTCTGACCTCCAAAATCGGAAACCATTTGATGTTTTAAATTGCTCTTGCAACCACTCTTTACGGCTTTCCTGTGGATTTTCTTTTATTGCTTTTATTATTGCTTTACTTGTAAATTTCTTAAAGTCTCGTAGAATATCCTGCAACATGAATCCCTCTTCTGACATCATTAATAGATGCACATGATTTGTCATAATACACCAAGCAAATATCACCAAACCTTTATTTTTCTGACAATATTCAAGATTTTCGATAAGAATATCTTTATATTCATTCCTTGTAAAAATATCAACCCACCCCTGAACTGCAAATGAAACAAAATAAATCCCATCCGGGTTATGGAACTTGTATTTTCGACTCATAGGTTTACGAATTTACTATCCCAATTTAAGGAAAATAGTTTTATTATAAAAACCAAATTTGAAGTACGTATGGACACGGTTCACAGAACCGCGCCAGCGAAGGGGTAAACTTTTAGGCTTGGGTCTTTATCTTCATGGAAAGGGCATTTGAACATATTGTTTTTATTGGGTTTCAGGTTATAGCTGTTTAGCACTGTTAATATGCTTAGGTGCGTTTTTATGTCCCTTATTTCCATTAGCTGAAAATTTATTAAAAAAGTTCAACTTAATCTATTGGTGACAAATTTTACCAATAAATAAAACAAATCACAAATTTTTAGGTCTTGTTTTTAACTTTTAAATGAACTATTTTTGTAAAATCATTGATTTTTATAGCATTTAAATAACTTATAGGTTATGAAAATAGGAGATAAAATAAGTAGCTTGCGCAAGCAAAAAGGATTAAACCGGGACGAGCTCGGTAAAATCGTGGGTACTTCCGGGGCTGTAATTGGCAGGTATGAACGGGACGAGATTACTCCATCGGTAGAGATTGCAAAAAAAATGGCTGATGCCTTAGAAGTTTCTTTGGATTACCTGACCGGCAGCACCAGTTTTGTGATACAGGACAAAAAGATGCTTTATAGATTGGAACTATTACAAAAGATTGCCCAGCCGGAACGTGAACGTATTCTTTTGGTGATGGATTCTTTACTACGTGATGCACAGATTAATTTAACCCAACAAAAATTAGCTTAATATGAACTTGCAATATATTTCAGATAACAGGGGCAAAACAACGGGTGTTTTCATTCCTATACAGGAATGGGAAGGGCTTAAAGAAAAATTCAAAGGCTTGGAAGAAGAAGAACTCGGCGAACAATCAAAAGAGGAGATTCTCTCAGGTTTAAAACAGGCGGTTGAAGAAATGAACCTGGTTAAACAGGGTAAATTAAAAGCCCGTGATGCTAAAGACTTATTAAATGAGTTATAGAGTTAAAACCATCCCGTTTTTTGACAGGCAAGCTAAACGGCTTACCCGTAAATTTGTATCTTTTAAAAAGGAACTTGCCGAACTATTCGATTCTTTGGAAGTTGACCCAACTCAAGGAACTGCATTAGGCAATGACTGTTATAAAATCCGTGTTGCCGTAAAATCTAAAGGCAAAGGTAAATCCGGCGGTGCAAGGGCTATTACTCATGTTATAGCTGTGCGTGAACATGTTTATTTACTTACCGTTTTTGACAAATCCGGAAAGGACAATATTTCAGATAAAGAACTACAGGAACTCTTGAAAATGATAGAATAAAAAAACCCGGACGATGCCGGGTTTTCTTTTATTCTATTTTCATCAATTTATAATCTTTATGCATTATTAACTTATTAATCTCATCGGGGTCATCTTTTAAGTACTTAACTAAGCAAGAATCACCAATTTCCACAGACCCATGACTTGGAGAGTACTTTAAAAACCCATTATATTTCTTATCGTTCACATCAAAAACATATTCATAATAAAGTTTCCTTTTTGCTCCCGTAAATTCCCTAACTATAACTGCGGTGTCTACCTTACCTTCATTTTCTAACTTCATATATTGCCTTTTTTGATTTCTGGAAAAAAAAACAACATAGATTATCAATGGGAGTCCGATAAAAAAAACTGTAATATAAAACTTTTCAATTTTCTTCATTGTTAGCACTTTATAAGTTTCTAAAAAGGAAAAATGGGAGTCCGATAAAAAAAACTGTAATATAAAACTTTTCAATTTTCTTCATTGTTAGCACTTTATAGGGATGTTCATAAGTAGTGTAACTAACTATTGCACAGAATGATAAGATTTGTTATATTTAAAGAAAAACCCCGAAAAAGGTCCGAAACACCTAAAATC
>JBFHER010000089.1:0-13058 GCA_041584055.1 Bacteroidales bacterium | reverse complement strand
CCCAAAATTGTCGTCAATGTTCTCTATCATTCCATAACGAACCGCTGTTTTTTTATCGTAACCCGCATCTAAAAAGCGCTTTTGGTATTTCTCTGGAGCATTATTATTGAACGGACCGTGGGGTGCATTTAACGAAACATATGCAAAATACGGTTCGTTTGTGGCTTCTTGTTGTTTTATCCACGCCAATGCTGCATGAAAGAACAAATCGGTACAAAAGCCACGGGTTTGGACAATGGTATCGTTGTGCAAAAGCACATTGTCGAAATACAGGTTTTCGTCATTGGTCGGGAAATCGCCGAACTTCGACTGCCCTATTCCTCCAGCACCATGCATCAGCACCTCATCGAAACCACGGTTTCCGGGGAGATAAGCCTCCTCATCACCAAGATGCCATTTCCCGAAAAGCCCGGTAGCATATCCGGCTTTTTGCAGGGCCTGCGGCAAGGTGTAAACGTCTAAAGCCATGCGTTCGCGCTGAAGAATAGTATGCGTTACCCCATTTTTAAACGGAGCCCGCCCACTCATAATGGCAGAGCGCGTGGGTGCACAGGTAGGACTCACTTGAAAATCGGTAAAGCGAGTTGCATTTTTATAAAAGTTATCGATATGTGGCGTTTTCAGGATTTTGTTGCCCATGCACGACAAATCGCCCATTCCCTGATCGTCGGTTATTACCAGGATAATGTTTGGGCGAGTTCCTTTTAAAGACCTGGCTCCTGTTTTTAGGCAACTTAACAGCCCTGTAAAGATCAGTAAACAGAGTGCCTAAACGAGATATTTCACAGTTTCTTAGTTTTATTGATGTTCAATTATTTGCAAATATAAACAGTTAATCAGAGCTCTATCTTTTCAACTCTTCTTTGATGTCTTCCACCTTCGAATGCTGTATTTAAAAACACTCTTACAATTTCAGGCGCTTCATCCTCACTAAGAAAACGTGCAGGCAGGCAAAGGACATTGGCATTGTTATGCTGCCTGGCCAGTTCTGCAATTTCTTTGTTCCAGCATACGGCGGCTCTGACTTTCGGATGCCTGTTGGCCGTTATGGATACGCCTTGGGCGCTGCCACATATCGCCACACCGAAATCAACCCTATTGGTTTCTACTGTTTTGGCCAGGGGATGAATGTAATCGGGATAGTCAACTGACGCATTATCATCTGTCCCTATATTTAAAAACTCATATTCGTCCCC
Organism: Bacteroidales bacterium; assembly: GCA_041584055.1. Taxonomy (GTDB): domain Bacteria; phylum Bacteroidota; class Bacteroidia; order Bacteroidales; family UBA5342; genus JBFHER01. The sequence goes on along the minus strand of JBFHER010000089.1, from coordinate 11,862 downwards.
TTGCAACGCTTCTAACAATTTAAATTTCAACGTTGTTCCGGCATGGTCATTCCCAATTGCTATCTGTTTTTTCATTTTTATACTGCTATTTTAATATTTAATCCACTATTCCCATTTGTGATACATCCAGAGGCTCTATACCAAGTTCAAGCGCCGGGCTGCCATCTTTAAAACTAAAATCACCTCCGGCCGGATCAACAAACAAGGGATCGCCAACCACACTTGCTTTTTCCTTGCCAATACTCCGCATCCTTTGCAGGTGGTCATCCATCCAGTTTGGATCCGTTGGATGATAATATAAATTGGAGTCCATTTCTGTTTCCTCAATATTCGGCAGATTGCTTGTTTGGCCTCTCCGCGGTCTTTCATTATGTGCCTTGCCGCCATCGGGATGGGATATGATGATATTCTTATACACCCTTGCCCCCGGAACAGGGCCCCATTCATAGCTGATATACCCTGAAAATGGCACATTACGCGGTGCTACAATAAAGTTATTGATGATGTCGTTCACGCCCTTCGAAGCAATTCTGGCACTAAAGCCATAGTTATTGTATAAAACATTACCGTAAATCAGAGTTTCATGCTGATCGTCATCGCAACGAATGGGCGCCGGCATGGAATACTCCAGGTTATCATGAAGGTAATTGTAACGTATGATGTTTCCGGTCCCTGCACCTGACACATAAATGCAATTCCCATCAGAAAGCAGTTGAACGGCATGTGTAATTTCGTTGTATTCGACGATATTATGACGCGAGTGGTTGTATTTTTCACGTACTTTCCAATTTTCATAATTCTCCTTTATGTTTCGAATAATTTCCTCATCAATTTCGTGATGCCTCACAGTTCTTCCTCCTTCGCCATTTATTCTTCGGTTGGGTTCTACCCTGTTGGTAAGCAGCAAAGCGGCATATCCACTATGATGTATATAATTATGTGCAATCCGGTTATAGCCGCTCTGCCATGCCCATATACCCGGAGAATGCCAGGTGATTTCACTAAAATGGTGGATGTGGTTATTAATAATCGTATTGTGGTGGTTTACATCTTTGGTTCCCGGGCCATAACCCGCCAGAAGAATGCCGGCTTCGCCAAGGTGGGCAAACTCACAGTTTTCCACTCTGTTACGTTGTGCATGCAGGTCGAAACGCACACCCGAACCACCTGAATTCACAAATTTACAATCGACAACCTGGCAATGTTCAGCACCCCGGAAGCGGAGCGCCGCGGTTGGACGGTCGAACATGTCCCAGTCGTGTTGCATACCCCAGCCCAATTGATCATCATCGCTTACCCAGGCACGACGATCGCCCTGAGTAAAGGTAATTCCAGAAAATGAAATGCCAACCACGGGTTTATCGTCAGGACCATCATAATCAATGTCTCCCTCCACCCGTATCAGCTCTACAAGGCCAGGTGCAAGAATTCCCTTTGGCGAACCATCGGGTGCCGGGTGGGCCGGCCATAAATAGACTTTCCTGCTGCTGGAATTGATCACCCATTCACCGGGTTCATCCAGGGCTTCAAGGGTGTTTTCAATCCATGCTGAATTGCCATCTTTTGTGTGTACCCAACCCGCCAAAGGGGCCATACCATAAGTTGCAGATACTTTTGTTTTAGCTATGCCCTTTTCTACATCCACCGATTCAAGCGGCAGCATATTGATCATCCATGCGCGACCCGGCCTGATATTCAGTTCTACATCTTTCAGATTATCCCAGTTTTTCAGTTTCCCTTCAGGAAAATATACCGTCTTTTTATCCCCCGCTCTGGAGGGAACAAAGCCCTCAGCCCTGGCGCGGCTCAATCGCCCTTTTTCATCATATAACGTGTAGAATTTATCAAGTCCTTCCGGTATATCTGCTACCCAAACCTTGCCTTTGGCACTTGCGGGCAAATTAACGGCAGGCGCTTCCGCTTTTTTCCACCCCGTAAGCGGAATACCTGAGGATATTACCGCTTCTTCACCAGGATAAGCTGCAAAAGTCAGATGCGCAGAGGCCAATTTGCCTGCATCGGCTTCTTCCACTATGATTTGTTCCGATCCTGAAGACAAACCATCTTTCAATCCCAAAATCAGGGTTTGCTTTAACTGATGCTGACCTTCACGAAGGTAAATGGTGGCTGGACTGTTATTGCCTTTGTAACGCATTTCGCGAACTGTTTCTACTGCTTTCGGAATGCTTGCAAAAGGTTCTGTAATCGAACCCTGTGCCCTATCGTTACCTTCCACCGAAACATACAATTCGATGCGCTCACTTGTATTGCATGCAGAAAAAACAAGCATAGAAGCTAAGAGGAAAACAATGATTCCATTGAATTGAAAGCGGGAAAATTGTCTCATGATATTATTTAGTTAGATCTCCATTATTTGTTCCACATTTTAAAAACAGATCGTACTCCGAATTTCAAATTTGCTTCAAAGACTCACACGAACACGGAAACAATTCGGCGCAATAAAATTATGTCTAAATTTCTAAGCCCTTTTGCTTGAATCACCCAAATCGCCTCCCGTTTCAATCATTTTAGGAAATATTTATCCCCCTTGTCCACTTTTCGCAACGCAGAACACAGACGCCTGTATTTTGCACACTCCGTGATATTGAACGAAGGGCTGCGTTAAAGCAGGAGATTGCTCTATTTTTCTTTAAGAACTACATTGTCCCAGTAGCAAGTTCCTTCGAAATCGGCAGTAGTTGTACATCGCAAACTCACAGCTTTTGAATCACCGCTGTTAAATTCAGCTTTAAACTCAACCCACTCTCCAGCTTTTGTATTGGAATCCAGTTCGAATTTGCAGGTTCCTTCAAAAGCATCTTTTGTATCAAATATTGCTTTGCCTTTGGTACCGGCATCAACTTTTAGCATTACTCTTAATTCGTAATTGGTATTTGCTTTAAGTTTTACACCTTGAGCAATTTCGCTGGGCTTACCTTTACCATTATATTGTAATGAATAATACCCCTTTGCAGTTTTGTCGGGCAAACCCGTACATTGCACGCTTCCACTTCTCCAGTATTTTACCAGCTTTTGGGTATTTCGCACAAAGTTTGGGTTTTTCACCAAATTTTGTGATTCCGTTTTAGAAACCTCTATTGAAGAGAATATATCGCTGCAAGCAATTTCTTCCAGATTAATCATATCTTCTTCAAAAGTCCATGACTTTCCTTTGAATTTATCTTTTTCAAAACATTCAACACGATATCCTTCAGGAATTTGTATTGAAGATATGGCATTTGGTTGGATTCCTTTCTTTATGAGGTCTTTCTCTGTGTATTCACCAACATCCAAAGTGCCAAACATTTCATTAAAGTTAATGTCGTTATGAAATGTGGGAAATTTCACCCCAAGCGATTTTTCTATCAATTGTATGGTTCCGTCTTCGTTAAAACACACTGGGTCGAAACAAATGGACCGGTTTGTAGCAATACCACCTGATAGTTCTCCGTTATGATAAAAAATATACCACTGTCCTTTATATTGAACCATAGAACCATGCATGGTAATAATATTGTTATGCTCCAGGATCACACCTTTGGGTTCCCATGGACCTAAGGGGCTGTCGCTCATGGAATACTGCATTTCGTTATAAGGTCGCTTATGATCGGGATAAAGCATGTAATATTTGCCTTTGCGTTTGAACACAAAGGGTCCTTCGCGATGTTCATCAACGCCTTTCTGATGAATCATCTCTCCTTCAATCTCCATCATGTTATCCTTTAGTCTGGCCGCATAACACTTCGCATTTACGACGGCATAAAGATAGGCCTGACCATCATCATCGATAAAAACACAGGGATCGCAAAAGGTCTTCCCTCCCTTAATATAACCCTGCAATTTGAAGTCAGAAGCCGGTTGCTTACTTGTTGCTACGCCCAGCTCCCATACCATATCTTTATTTTTATGCGGAAACACGAAATAATAGGTTCCATTTTTGTAAGCACAATCAGGAGCCCACATATGACCTCCTTGCTCACATCCCCAGGGAACGTCCCTTGAGTGCAATATTTCTCCATGATCTTTAAATGTAATCATGTCATCGGTAGAGAATACATGGTAACCATCCATGGTTTTATATCCTCTGGATGGCGCCACATCGGTTGATGGATAAACATACAAGCGGCCATCGTCCCATACGTGAGCAGAAGCATCGGCTGTAAACATGTGGCTTACAATGGGATTGGAACGTCGATTTTGGGCGCTGATTTGAAGAACTGCAGTGAGCAGGATTATTGCCAGAAATAATGTTTTTTGAATTTTCATATTTTATCGAATTTTTAATTTTATATTAATCTAATCGGTTTCCTACTTCCCTCAAGGTGGTAACATCATCGGGGAAAACCGAGCCATCGGGCAAGGGGCCAATGTTTAGTAATAAGTTGGCTTTCATTTTTTTTGTGTGTGCAAGCATTTCCATCACTTCATCGGGTGTTTTATGCCCTACGTCATTGTCCCTGTCGTATCCCCAGGCATACGGTTGCATGGTGTTGCAAATCTCCAATGGCACATCCGATTCTCCATTAAAATGGCGTTCAGGCGCTTTGAAATCTTCGGTCCCCAGTATCCCTTGTTTGTACGAAACCAACACCTGAGGTTGCAGTGCATGGATGTGATCGTAAAGCTCCTGCAATTTAAATTTTTCACTGGCATCGGGGCGTGATTTAGGAACGGCAGCGCCATCGAGCCATATTCCAGCCACTGGGCCATACCTGGTAAGCAATTCTGAAATTTGATTCTTCATAAACTCTACATATAAGTCAAGATCGTGTTCATCGCCATATTTATAGGATTCTTCTGGTGGTTCATAAGCAGGTCTTGGATTTCCTCCCCACTCATCACGATTAGGTGCGTGCGGATGTTTCCAGTCGCGTCCGTGCGAATAGTAGAAAAATAAACCCAGTCCTTTTTTTTGACATTGCTCAGCCAGCTCCGCAACAAGGTCGCGTTTTGCAGCGCTGTTGGTGCTTTTAAAATCAGTAAACTCTGAGTCCCAAAGGCAAAATCCATCGTGATGCCGTGTTGTAATATTAATGTATTCCATGCCTGCATCTACGGCCAAATCGGTTATAAAGTCGGCATCAAAATTTTCAGCAGTGAATTGATCCGCCAGTTTTGCGTATTCTGCCGGTCTGATCTTAGCCCTTAGCTGCACCCATTCGGCGGGTTTAAAGTGCACATCACCCCAGTATCCTTCTGCTAAACTATACAAACCATAATGAATAAACATTCCAAATTCTGCATTTTCAAACCACTCTATGGCAGCTTCTCTTGGATTTTCACAGTAAGTTTCTTCGTAAGCTTTAAGGTACGAAGGAACCTCTGATTTATTGCATCCGGTAAAGGCCATAAAAAAGACCGACACAACTATGAACGCATGCTTAATACCATCGTGTTTTCTCGTATTAGATAATTTTCTGTTCAATATATCTTTGCTCATTAAATAAATCATTTTAGGGCTTAAACCAAATTACCGTACTCCCCTCTTTGCTCTCACGTCCATCAGCTCGAACTGCTGTAACCTTAAACGTCACTTGACTAAACTGTTTCAGATCTGCGCTTTTATAAACGAAACCCGAGTCTTTTACATTTATAGCAATCAATTCATAATCAGGTTTATTACCCACTGCACGATACAATTTATACGACGTAGCATCAGCACTGGCATCCCAGGTAAATTCCACTTGATCGTTTGTTGTATGACCAACAATTTTCAGATTTTCAGGAGCCATAACCGGACGAAAAGCAGGGATCTTTGTTATGACAACAGTTTGACCCTGGCTTGTCTCTAAACTAATTTGATCCTCATTCCTGGCAACGAAATCTAGGTCCTCACCTGCAGACGTTTTAACTACTGCCCTGGCTATATTAGGATACCTCAACTCCAATTTCCCTCCTGATTTTGACAATACTTCCAATTTTTCAGCATGCCCTTTAGACCATTGCGCAGAAACTTCAAAATTACCACGTGCCAACAAGCCACGGTAACTACCGTCCGACCATGCTTCCGGTAATGCTGCTAAAGGCGCCACCACATAATCCTGACTCTGCATAAGCATCTCAGCAACTCCGGCCGTTGCTCCATAGTTTCCATCAGCCTGGAATAAGTGGCCGCCTCTGTGGTCGTTGAACAAGTTATGCATGAAGTTCCCACTCAACAACTCCTGGTAATACGTGTAAGCCTCTTCGCCATCCTGAGCTCTTGCCCACATGGCAATCTTCTCCGCTCGCGACCATCCAATATGGCTTTTATGGGTGCGTTTAACCAGGCTTACCTTCGCGGCATCCAGCCAGGCAGGGGTTGTGTTGTTGATCAATTGGCCTGGATATAGGCCCAGTAGCATAGAGTTGTGTCTGTGATTGGGATCGCCAATCTCCCCATAAAAATCCTCCTGACGAAATTCCTTGATATGCCCTGATTTTCCCACCTGAATCGGATCCAATAAGGAAAGCTGCTTTTGATACTTGTTTAAACGGTCATCGGAACGACCTAGAATTTCTGCTGCCTTTAGCGTATTGTGATGGTTCTCGTAGAACATTTGCTGATCGAAGGTAGTACCTATTGTATCCCTAATCTTTTGTTCCGGCGATGATGAAGGCTTGGCCAACAAAGCCCCATCAATGGGTTGAACGAAACGGGACACGAAGTTGGCCTGTTCGTAAATCACGGGATACACCTTATCTTTCAGAAGAGACTCATCGCGCGTGAAATCGTAATAATCCCAGAACATCAGACCAATCCATGAACCTGTACCAAAACCGGCAACACGGGATCTCCCCGGAACATTATACGGATTGCTCCAGAAAGGCCCTGACCAACCATTATCCCCATTCGGATCAAGTTGCGAAGGATTGTACTGCTCAACATATTGCGTAGCATACAAATGCTGACGGGGTTGGAACGACCTGAAATAGTCAACATAGGACTCAAACAACTCCGGTAAATTAGTTGAAAAGACGGGCGCATAGGCCATTTGCACGTTTGTATCGTGCAGATACTGTGATGCCCAGGGGGCTTCTTTATATACGTTCCATATCCCTTGCAAATGTGGTGGAAGTGTGCCTTTCCGGGAAGAGCAGATCAGCATATAGCGTCCAAATTGGAAGGCAAGCTCCTCCAGGTACCTGCTTGATTTACCTTCGGGATAAGCATCGACCAACTCATCGGTTGGAATTTCAGGTTCTGAAGCGCCAAGATCGAAGTTCACCCTGTTGTAAAGCTCTTGATAGTCGGCCTGGTGGTTGGCCATTAATTCCTTATACGATTTTGCTGCAGCATCGCTCAAATACTTACTTACCTTTTCATGCGGATCGGGAAAAGCTGCAAGCTTTTTGCTTGCATCCTCGGTCAGGAATATCTGGGAATCGACTTTGTAATTGGTACCGATAGCAATTAGAATGACCGCCCGGTCAGCGCCTGAAATGGTGAGCGTACCATTTTCTGTTGCCTTTATCGTGCCACCCTCTGGAATCACTTTAAACTGGCCTTCATATTTTATGTTATAATAATGCATAACACCGGATAAAGTAATTGTATTGCCTTTTGCCACTACGGTTCCTGATTTTTCTTTATCCATAAAAGGAATGCTTGGGCGAAGGGTGAAAGATAGCTTACCCGCTTTTGATGTACTAAATCGGATTACCATCACCTTATCAGGATAACTGGTAAAATATTCCCTTGTATATTCAATGCCATCAGATACATAGGTAACACTGGAAACGCCTTCATCCAGGTTCAGGTGCCGCATGTAATTGCTGGTGTTATGATGGCCAAAATCAATGTAAACCTCCGCAAAGTTGTTCAGTCCTCCGTGGCGGAATCCACCCCCCACCTCCGAACTGTAAAGGCTGTTCTCGGTGATTTGAAGCCGCTCTGTTGCCGTACCCCCAAACACATTAACCCCCATATAGCCATTTCCCATGGGGATGGAACGATCTGCCCACCCCTCATCACTGTCAGGGGCAGGTTCGTTGTACCAAAGGCGCAGTGACTTTTCTTGTTTTACACCTGGTGATTCTTTCGCCGATACGCTCGAAAATGAAAGAATGGCCGTAAATGAAATGACGAATATTTTTTTCAGATTATATTTCCTCATCAGACTCATACTAAATTTTACCTTGTTCATTATTGTATCTTGTACTAGTTGACGTTTACCCTCTGGATGCGTTTACTTAACCAATAATCCCATTTTCGAAACATCCAGTTCTTCAATACCCAAAGCCAGCGCAGGACTTCCTTCTTTGAAACCAAAATCCCCATTAGCAGGGTCTTTAAACATGGGGTCGGCCAAAAGACTGGCCTTCTCTTTACCGATTGCGCGCATTCTTTTCAGGTGTTCATCCACCCAGGTATGATTTGTTGAATGATAATACAAGTTGGAATCCATTTCTGTTTCCTCAATGTTGGGTCGGTATGCACCAGACTGGCTTTTGGCTATCTCGCCATGAGCCACGCCACCTTCGGGATTAGAAATGATTATATTGTGGTAAACCTTTGCCCCGTTTACCGGATATTGAATATAAGTTGCCGAAACACTGGTTTTGGCTATACCTGCCGATTCATCAACATATGCGAGCGGAAGCATATTCACCACCCATGCACGAGATGGTCTGATCTGAATTTCCACATCTGAAATATTATCCCAATTTTTCAAACTTCCACTTGGGAAATTCGAGGTTCTGTGGCCACCGGGTTGGACAGGTGAAAACCCGGCATCCCTCGCACGATTCAAACGCCCCGTGGAATCGTAAAGTGTGTAAAACCGATCCAGGCCTTCAGGTATATCGGCCCCACAAACCTTACCGGCTACTTTTTCAGGCAATTCAGAAGGCGGTGTTTCCAATAATTTCCATCTCGTAAGCGGAATGCCTGAACTTACAACAGGATGCTTTCCGGGAAATGCAGCAAATGTTATATAGGCCTGATCTCCTGATTGCCCTGCCCCGTATTTCTCAAGCGGTATTAATTCTGATGGCGCTGGCGAACCATCCACAATTCCCAAAACCAAGGTTTGGTTCAATTGATGGCGTCCGTCGCGGAGGAAGACGATTGCGGGATTGGAATTGCCATTTTTACGTAATTTGTGAACGGCGTCAACGGCTTTAAGAATTGTTGCAAAAGGTTCCGTTATGCTTCCACCAGCCCCATCGTTTCCCTCAACAGAAACATAAAGCTCTATGGTTTGGCTTGATTCGCATGCTGAAAAGGTCAGCAATACAACCAGTAGTAAGTAAAAAGTCCATTTAATTTTAAAGGTATCCTGATTAGCGTTCATATCATAATTTCGTTAGTTGTTATCAGTTTGAACAAGTTCGACACCAAACAGTCTGGGTTGCATATTCTTAAAATCAGAGCTGATTTCCAGTGTCAAGGTATGTATTCCCGTATTATCTATTTTTACTGTTCCAATGTTGGAATGTAGTTTCAAGGATTTTGGCAATGTAATCGTTTCAACACGTTTGTCGTCATGCAATTGATTTTCTATAGATTGACCGGCAACACTTACCCGCATTTTACCATCAGATTTCCAGTTGCCCCCCTTGTTTACGAGTGTAACTACTTCAACATGGTAGTTGCCCGGTTCAAAAATTTTAAAATCCCAACTCAAAGCCTGTCCCTTTTTATCAAACCCGGAAACAGTCAGTCCCCTGCCCGGCATAATTCCTTCGCCAGTTTTCTTATACATTTGATAATCCCAAAGCCCTGTGTAATCTTCCGGCAGCCAGGGACGCCTGTTTGGCACGGTAAACATCTTCATATCGATTGCTTTTACCGGTTTTTCGGGGACATATTCCAAATCATGAATGGTGGCATTGTATGCATCCAACAGCACCTTGCCGTCGGTAAGTTGCAGGTAGCCCTGCCCCATTACCGCAGTACCTGCAATTTGTAGTTTGATGACTGAAACATAATCATCGGGCTGTTTTTTGGGAATATTGATTGTGAGCAAGTTCTCCCCCGTAAAGGGATCAAATTCCGAAATGAAGGAAAGTTCTTCTCCCGTAGCTAAGAGGGAAGCTTTCAATACAGTGTTTTTTAATCCAAATAATTTGAATTCACCGGATTTGGGCCAATCCACCACGTTCAGATAAAGATGGGTATTTTCATCTGCTTTGCGCTGCGTGATGGATCCCCAACTAATTTGGAATGGATAAGGTCCAGGCCTGGTTTCATAAATGGCTTCACCGTTTATCTGAAGCCAGTCGCCCATTTCTTTCAATCTATCCTCCATGTTCATCGGAATAACCCCCTGCTGATCCGGTCCTACGTTCAAGAGTAAATTCCCCCCATTTCCGGCAGCATTTATAAGCCGATGAAGGAGGTCTTTGGTTGAACGCAATTCGGCATCTTCCGACTCATAATGCCAGGAGCCATCCATTGTAATGGTTACGGCCGATTCCCATTGTACACCAAGATTAAAGTCCGGAGCCATGTTATCATTCATGGTCAGGTAATCCACAAAGCGCTGTGCATCATCATCACCCAATCTGCTGTTCGATAGTGTTCCATACGAATGAAGCATATCCACCATGTCTTGCTGGCGCAGTAGCTTCTTCTGTTCTGGATGGTTGAACCTGCGCGAAGCATCGAACCAAATAAGGATGGGTTCGTGCAATTCACAGAGCTCATTGATTACAGCATGCAAATACTGTACATAAGGCCTAATCTCCCCACCTACTTCCGCTTCATTATACAATGGATTCCCCGGATCAGCAATGGCATAATAGGCTCCCATACGCAGCCCCTCTGCTTTACATGATTCTGATAGCTCCTTTAGATATGGTTGCCTGAAGGGAGTCTCATCTACAACATCCCTTTTCGATATTTTTGAATCCCACATTTGGATGTAGGATGATTGGTGTGTAGTTGGCACTATGTACTTCATCCCCGCCTGTTTGGCTATACGAACCCATTCATCGGTATCCAAATTTTGAGGATTCCAACTAGCCGGATCTCTCCTATTTACATCAAAATGAATGAACATGCCAAATTTAGCGCCTTTGAACCATTGTAAGGTGCTGTCTGCTTTCGACATTGGGTTTTGGGCATGAGACAAAGCCGTGGTGCAAAAAATCAGTACTGCAACAGCTTTAATTGTTTTTGACTTCATTTTTTTCATACCTATTTCTCCTTTCATTATAGCGGAAGTACACGAATATTGCGGTACTCCACCTTCATTACGGTGCCATCGTGAATTTGAAAACCGATAAATCCCCTGCGGGACGCTTTAGGATCATGGTCAGTAAAGTCGATAATTTTAATACCATTTAGCCAATACTCAATCCGGTTACCGCGAACGCGAATGGTATAGCGGTTCCAATCTTCTTCCTTATACACCGGGTTGATGATATCCTGATCCGGCAAAATTCGTAAAGAAGGTCGGGCATACCAATCGCCCAGCGAACCACGAACGTTCCGTTTTCCCGGATTATGAAAAGCGGCATCAAATTCATAGCCCGATGCTGCTTTGTATTGTTTTTTTGATCGTTTTTCTACAAAATCAATCATATTCACCCTGAAATAAATCCCTGTATTTCTTTTATTATCTCCGGTTAATCGCATTTCGCAGGTGAACTCAAAATCATCGAATTGTTGTTTTGTATTTATCCACTCTGGCTTATCCAAAACTTTATTCCCAGTATTTCCAACAAGAAGCCCTTCTTCTAAAGACCAGTTTTCTGAAGGTATGTTCCAGACATCTAATGAATTATCCGGTAGCAGGTTGATCACTTTTTTACCTATCAACTTTGGCTCCTGAGCTTCGTTGATCTTTTGTGTGAAGCCTGGATTGGAATATAACAAAACGATGCTGACCAGGACCAGGGTGATATATTTAGCTTTATTTCTCATAACTTTTTGAT
>JBFHER010000088.1:0-13077 GCA_041584055.1 Bacteroidales bacterium | reverse complement strand
TTTTTAATAAACTATTAAGGGTTTCAAACCCCTTTTATACCAATGTTCCAAACCGGGTTCGGAATAATTTTTAGTTCTAAATTCGATTCCTAACAAACAACATCGTTAAGTCTCCCTTGTCTGTCGAAGCTTAAGCAAAGGTGGATCTTCTTATACGCTCTACCTCAAACACACCCTCACTGTTTAACCTACGCTTTCGTATCCTCTTCTGATTCAATATACCCGGACCCATCACTGCTACCGTAGCCATAACCGTAACCATAGCCATAACCGTAGCCATAGCCATAGCCGTAGCGTCGCCCGTAAATGTACCTGCCGTAACGGTATGCATTCTGTTTAACAGTAATATCATTGGCGATGATTGCCATGTTAGGAATACCATCACCAGCTGCAGTTTCAAGGTTATCCTTCAGAAGTTGTTTGATTGTATAGTTATGTCGTACAAGGAATAGGTTGACGTCTGCATACCTCGCCAAGAGATACCCATCCGACACGATGCCTACCGGGCTTGAATCGATGATGATATTATCGTATTTCTTCTTTAACTGAGCCATTAAAGCCTCATTTTTTTCAGATCCGATCAACTCACCCGGGTTGGGAGGAATTGTACCTGATACGATCACATCAAAAGGCAATCGATCGGGTTTTTGAATAATATCCTTCAATTCTACCTTTCCAATCAGGTATTCCGAAATACCTGGTTTATCATCAATGTTTAAGTATTTGGCAATTCTTGGTTTACGCAAATCGTATCCTACAAGAACGGTTTTCTTACCTGAAAGTCCATATATCCCCGCCAAATTGAGTGATGTAAATGTTTTTCCTTCTCCCGGCATGGATGAAGTGACAAGCAAAGTCATCTGTTCTTTTCCTTTATTGATATACTCCAAACGGGTTCGGACTGAACGAAATGATTCTGAAATTGCAAGCTTGGGATGTTTTACGGTTATTACCCGGGCTTCTTTTTTTGTATGAGGAATCAGTCCAATCACAGGGACTCCTGTTAATTTCTCAATGTCTTCTTTGGATTGAATTCTGGTATTGAAATAATCTTTTAGGATTATAAACACCAGCGGCAGACCAAGCCCCATCACAAGGGCAATTAAAAAATTCAATCTTGATTTATTGGCATTTACAGGTGCGAGAATTCGTGCCACATCCAACACCAGGTTATCGGGTGTATTGGATGCTTTTTGAATCTGAGCTTCTGAGCGTTTTTGAAGTAAAAAGGTATAATAACTGTCATTTACCGTGAATTTCCTTTCTATGCCAATAAGTGCTCTTTCGGTTGCCGGAAGTGTTTCAGATTTTTCCTGAACGAGATCCAAACGTTCTTCAATGTTATTGAGTGCAATTTGTGAACGTTCCAGAATACTGTTTGTGGTTTCCAACAAGGCATTCCGGGTATCCTTAATTTGTCGTGTAACAACCTCATAAAGAGGATTTTTCTCAGTCATACCCAATCGTTTTGTTTGCAACTCAGATAAACTATGCACCAACTGGGTCAACAAAGGATCTGAGATTCCCATTGTGGAAGGAGAAACAACCTGACCTGCACTGTCATTGGATTCAATGTATCTTTTTAAATAAATGTAATATTCATTTTCAAGCATCAATCCAGCTTTCCTTTGTTCCAGACTATTGGCCTGGTCAATTAAAGCTCGGGCCTGAACCGAGATGTCCATGATCAGGTTTTCGGAACGATAATCCTGCAGTTTTAATTCGGCACGTGAAAGAGAGTCGGCGATATCGTGTAACTGCTTATCAATAAAGTCAATGGTTCTAATGGCTTCCTGATTTTTACGCTCCAGGTTTTCAGACAAAAACATTTCGTTCAAACGATCCAGGAATTCCATGTCTCTGTAAGGGTTTGGACCTGCAAGCGAAACCTCCACAATGGTGGCTTCATCCATCACATAATCGATCTTAAGTCTGCTGTTAAATTCTCTGACAAGGCTTGGTACATCCCGATAATTAAAGTATATACTTGCCTGATTTTCAGAGCTGTAAAAATCAGGCACTTTATCTATTCGTAATTTCACACCCTTAACATCCAGCAACACACCATAGTTTCCGTCGATTTCAAATCCTGGGAAATATTCGTTTCCTTCTGAACTTAACTGATACTGTATGCCATCAATATCTTTGACAACATACTGAATCCCCCTTGCAATGTTTGGAACGGTATCAAAATAAACCTTGTAAGGGCTATTTTTGTATAAAGGAACCAAACGAAACGGTTCCTTACGAAAATAATCAACACTTAAATCCATGGTTTTCACCGCTTTCTCAATAATGGAATAGGATTGCAGAATAACAACCTGATTATTCACATTTGTATAACCAGCGATTCCGTAGCCGGACATTAATTGCTGAGCACCAATGAATGAACTGTTTCTTACTTCCTCAATAAGCACGGTACTACCCACTTTAAAAGAACTAACTTCTTTTTTATTGATGAAATAAGCAATACCGATCGCAAGTACTGTTCCCAGGACAAACAGGTACCAGTTAAGCAGAATTTTAATGATCCATTTTTTAATATTGATTCCTTCTTCGTCCGGCTCCACGTCCCTGATACCCATATTATTTTGCTGATATAATCCGTCGTCTTGTTTCATGTTTTATTTGCTGATGGGTTATTTAAAATTTGCGTAACTAAGTACCAGAAGCAGAAAAGAAAGCGAAGACGTTACGGTTGTCAGGAAACTAGAGAAGTTTTCCATTCTAAAAAACTGACCTTTCATCTTTTCAATGTAAATCACATCGTTTGGTTGCACGTAGTAAAACTCAGAACCCAAAATATCGTTTCTTCTTAAATCAAACTCTTTCACAATTATTTCACCGTCCACCTCACGGATCAGTTTAACCATTTCACGATTTCCATAGGTAGAAACATCCCCCGCCATGGCAATCATCTGAAAAATATTAAGTCCTTCTTTGTAGATGGTGTATTTCCCGGGTGAACCAACAGCGCCCAAAACACTCACGTACTTATTCACCAGCTTAACCGTTACCTTTCCATCCTTTAGCACAAATTCACGCATGGCATCCTCCATGGTTTTGCGCACTTGTCGTGTGGTTAATCCGGCAACTTTCACTTTTCCAATGTATGGATAGTCAATGCAACTATCAGCATACACATCGTAACTCCTCAAGTACAAACTTTGGGTCAATGCAGAAGATGAACTACTCTCGCCTGCATCTAAAAACTGCTCCGCATCAGGTGACAAGGGTTCAATTTTGATGTACAATTCGTCCCCAGGCCGAATCAAATAACTTTCGGGACGTACCACATCCAGTGTATCAAGCTGGTCCTTCAACACCTGCAGGTAGGTTGTTTTTTTATTCGTCACACAAGATGCAAAGGATAATATCACCACCAAAAGCAGTAAGGTGTTTCTTAAAAGTAATTTTTTTTTCCTCATCATTTTTGTTCAGGATTATCTTAACAGATCTATAATTAAACGTATAAATCTTCACTTTATTCCAATCAACAAAAATAGAAAAAAAACAGCACCATACTTACTTTAAGGGGCATTGTATATTTTGTTCTGATGCTTCTGCTCTAGCCTTTTGAGAACATTTAAAATCACAACATTGATCATCCCAGCTCACCACACCATCTCCACGAGCTAAAAAGATGAAACTAATACATTGTCTATAGGCTACTTACAGGTATCCAACTGGCACTTTCCATCAAGTTATGACAGGCGGTTACGAGGTTTAAATACAACCTCATTATTTTCATTCTGTTGTGTCAGCAACAAATGCTTTTCTTAAACAAATTATCAACAAGCATCTAATACTTTGTAAATAATCTATCTGGCATAGCAGTACTATGATTTAAATCCCTTCTGTTGATTATATGGGGCTTAAAATTATTTGTATTTTTGAAAGTAAAAATAAATGAATTGAAAGCGAATTTAAGGTATCACGAATTAATTTTCAAACAGGCTGCAGGCACATCCAGGGGAATATTAAAAACAAAGCCGGCCTGGTTGATTACGGTAACAGATGGGATAAAGACAGGGACCGGGGAAGTTTCCTTACTTCCTGGTCTGAGTTTCGACCACACACCCTATTTTGAACAATCTCTACATCAGGTAATTGCCCGGATCAATACTGGGGCTTTATTGGATGAAATAATATCCGAATGCACCTCCCTGCCATCTGTTAAATTTGCACTTGAAACAGCCTTGCTTTCTTTCAAATCCGATAATGAGATACTTTTCAAAAATGATTTTTCGTCAGGTTTAAAAGGCATTCCTATCAATGGATTAATATGGATGGGTGATAAGGATTTCATGAAATCTCAGATCAATGCTAAGCTCGACGCAGGATATAAGATCATCAAGCTCAAAATCGGAGCCATCAATCAATCAGATGAGTTTGAACTATTAAAATACCTGCGTGATCACTATTCTGATTCAACGCTGGAGATAAGGGTGGATGCCAATGGTGCATTCAGCGCAAAAGAAGCACCAAATGTTCTGAATCAACTTGCCAAACTAAAAATTCATTCCATTGAACAGCCGATCAAAGTAAACCAATGGGATAAGATGGCTGAGTTGTGCAGAAACACACCGATACCTATCGCCCTGGATGAAGAATTAATTGGTGTTTTTGATTTGCAGAAAAAACAACAACTTCTTGAAACGATAAAACCACAGTATTTAATCCTGAAACCCGGACTTTTAGGAGGCTTCGAAAACTCGGAGGAATGGCTCTCTTTGCAAAAACGCTATTCGTTTGATTGGTGGGCTACATCAGCATTGGAGTCTAATGTTGGTTTAAATGCAATTGCACAGTGGACAGCATCAACAAACAACCCACTGCCGCAGGGACTGGGAACCGGATTATTGTACACCAACAATGTTCCTTCTTTATTGTATATTAAAGATGCTATGTTATGGCGCGGAGAGAACGTGAATGAAACAACCTGACAGCGTCTACAGAAGGTGACCCGTTATTGTTGAACAATAACGAGCATTACTTTTTCCAGTTATCTCTTTCAAAGCGACTTGTGAGCATTGTTAGAATCTCATTGGCGGAGGATTCTATGGGTTTATTTGTTATTTTAACTGTTGTAAATCCTCCACGTTCAAATATTCGTTTTGCAAAATCAATTTCTTCCCGAACTGCTCTTTTGTTGATATACACATCATTTTCACTCATATTGAGGGCCCTCACCCTGTTAGCGCGTTGTGCAATCAAATAATTAATTGAAATATCCAGCCCAAAAACACGCTTTGGATCTATTGTAAATAGCGCATCAGGCACATCTATTCCTTTCACCAAAGGGACATTTGCAACCTTCCATCCAAACATTGCGAGATAGACACTTAATGGTGTTTTCCCAGTTCTTGAAACACCTGTTAGCACAATATCGGCCTTTTCGATGCGATCTACATACTGCCCATCATCATGTTTAAGTGTAAACTCAATGGCTTCCACTCTTTCGAAATATTCAATGTTACTCAAACGATACAGTCCTGGCTTACTAATAGGCTCAATATCAAGGGTATTTGAAAGGTAATCCGATAGATCTCCCACCAGGTCAAAATGCCTTACCCCTCTTTTATCACATGCCTTAATCAGGTTTTTTCTTACCTCCGGATCCACCATTGTATGAACAATCACTCCTTTTTTTTCATAAACCCTGTCAATGGCAGCAGCCACCTTATCCTTTGAAGTTATATTCGGCAAGATTATCACCGGAATTTTATTATTGGGGAATTGAATTAATACCGACTGTACCACCGCATTTCCGGCAAGGCCTTTCCCTCCTGAAAGAATAAATATTGCCGGGATGTTATCTTCTTTATCTTTATCCTGATTCATATCTTTTGAAATCGCAATCAAATATAGAAAAACTTTAGGCCACTTACACGTACAGCATAATTTTCTAATTAGGCAAAACCTGAAATACCAGACTTTCCGTTTTTACACCATTCGCTGAGACCTCCAAAAGTACCTCCCCCGGTTTTCGGGTTGCGCGTATAACAGCCATGCACTTTCCCTGATACGTTTTATGATAAGCATCTGTTAAGCTTTCAATGTTTTGTGGATCGGCATTGCCAATAGCGATAATCTCTGCCGGCCCTTTCAGTGAAAATTCCAACGGAGCTGCTGCCATCGGATGCACCTGTCCTTTTGCATCCTGAACTTCAACACTCACAAACATCAGATCCTGACCATTTGCAGCAAGCGTTTTTACATCAGGTTTTAACACAAGCTTTGCTGGCATTCCGGCTGAGATTAGAATATCCTGCGCCACAGGTGTTTTACCGTTAAATCCTATTGCACGTAAGGAACCTTCATGGTAAGGCACATAAAATAAAGCCATGTTATTATCACTCTCAGCAAGTCTTTTCTCTGCGACCACCTTTCCATTACTGTAAAGTTTCACACGTTCACAATTGGTGTAAACATGCACCTCAAAAAAAACCATTTCATGTCCGTACCAGGACCAGCTTTTTACAACATCCTGCCATCCCCAGTTCATGTTTGTTCTTTCATTAAACGAAGGTTTAGAGGGCCTGACCATGATATAAGTCTGCGGGCGTTTTTCCCAGAATAATCGTCGGTAATACCATTGTGGCCGAGGATCCCCTAACAAATCCAGGTCGCCACAATAGGCACTTGTCCATGGAAATAAAGACAATGGTTCATTTTCAAAACCATACCATCCTTTTCCTGCTTCTCCAAGATAATCCATGGCCGACCAGGTAAAGTCTCCAATCAAATAGGGCAGGGTTTCCACTAAATTCCATGTTTCATTTATTTGTGAAGGATAAGATTCCATCCCGATCATCAATCTGTTTTTATTCCTCACATGGTCCTTTTCATACTGGTGGTGCGAATAATTATATCCTGCGATATTCAAAGCGGAGTAAAACGTATCTGCCTGCGCCCACAAACTATCCGGCGTCTGCAATGCAGCGGTTACCGGACGTGTTGGATCGAGGGTTCTTGTAAATCCTGCCAACTGCCTTGCCTTAAAAAAGCCATCCGCTGTCAGTCCTTCCGGCACATCATTTCCAATGCTCCAAAGAATAACAGAAGGATGATTAATATCTCTTTTGATGATGTTGTTTAAGTCAGTACGCCACCAATCATTAAAAAACCAACTGTAATCATCCAAAACCTTAGGCTTTTCCCAAACATCAAAAGCCTCTAATACGACAAGTAAACCCAGTCGATCGCATGCATCAAGGAAAGCTGGGGATGGTGGATTATGTGCACATCGCACAGCATTAAAACCATGTTTAAGAAGCAGCTTTACCTTTCTTTCTTCTGCATCATCAAATGATTTTGATCCTAAAATTCCGTGATCGTGATGGATGTTTCCACCTTTAAGAAACAGTGCTTCACCATTCAACTGAAATCCCTTTATCGTATCAAATTTGAGGGTCCGAATACCAAATGGGACTTCCACCCTATCCAGAAACACACCATTCTTAATGATTGTACAAATGGCGCGATAAAGAGATGGTGTTGCAGGTGACCAGGCACTGGGAGTGGGAATAAAAAAATCTTGCTTCACAATAGATACTGCACCGGCTTTCAGTTCTTCTTCTCTTACATCAAATAACACCTGTTCATTCTCCGGTCCTAAAATCTCGGTTCGGAACCGAACCATAACGGTATCCTCACTGTCATTTTTTACTCTTGCCTTTAAGACCAGGGCTGCAAGTTCCTTATCCAGCGTTTCAGTTTGTATTGTGACACCCCAGTTTTCAATATGGATATGATTTGAAACAACCATCCATACGTGTCTGTAAATTCCTGACCCACTGTACCACCGTGATGTTTTCCCCCGATTATCAACTCTGATTGCGATTGTATTTTTCCCATTGTAGTCGATGTGCGGCGTAAGATCTTTCCAGAACGATGAATAACCGTTGGGATGACTTCCCAAATCTTGCCCATTGATCCAGATATTTGCATTTTTATAAATGCCTTCAAACAATAGTTGAATTTTTTTTCCTGCGTATTCCTCGGGAATTCGAAAGGTTTTACGGTACCAGCCTGTACCATAACGGGTGAATCCACTCTGCCGACCTGTTTCGCTATGCGAATCGAAAGGACCTTTTACATACTGTGAATTTCCCATTGCAAAGATACCACCCCGTCCTTCCTTGCAGTACACACGAACAGCCAGCACATGAGACTTCCCGTGATCGATCAATTTATCCGGAACCTTATACTGTCGTGTTTGGGTTGTAGCCGGCCTGAAATCGGGAGGAAAAGAGCCGGAATTGCCAATAATTTCACCATTCAAATAAACCTGATCCACATCTGCAATTTTTCCCAAATTGAGGTAGACCTCTTTTCCTTTGGCATCCCGAGGGATGATTAACTCTTTTCTGTACCAGCCATAGGCATCTTTATCGTTATAAGCAGAGTGAGTAGCCCAATCCTGAGGCAAATTTACTTCACTCCAGCTTCCGTCATCAAAGGTAGTTTCGCGCCAGGCCATTCGATCACCCGGATAAAACCGCCAGTTGTCCCTTACAACATTAATGACCAAACGATCATCGTAATCAACTGCTTCAAGATCTTCAATGCTCCAATCGTGAGGCAGATTTACTTTTCGCCAGAAATTATCATTAAAATTCGGGATTTCAGCACCTTCAACATCCCCTCTAAAAAACTGCCAGTCATCATCGAAAAGTGTGATTGCCCGACCTTCATGCTGTGCAGCCAGATCAATGCCAGACAAAACAAATGCAAGAAACAAGATCAACCCTGCATTCAGAAACCATTTCGTTATTGTTTTTATGATGACTAACAAAATTAATACGGATTTTCATTGTTGATCATAACAAACATAAGAATTAAGATCAGGGTTAACTGGTTTTTATTTTATAGCGCACATTCACTTTTCCCTTTGAAATTGCCTGCAATTTGCTTTTAATCAATCTTCTTTTGATTGGTGATATTCGATCAACGAAGAGTGTTCCATCAATGTGATCGTATTCATGTTGAAGAACACGCGCCATCCAATCTTTGTAGACCTCATCATGAGCAACCCAATTCTCATCCATGTATTTGATTCGAATATGGCCGGGACGCTCAACATTTTCACGGATACCGGGAAGACTCAGACAGCCTTCCTCTTCAACCCCCGGATCACCTGATCGCTCAACAATCTCTGCATTGATAAAGGTTTTCTTAAAATCCTTACATTCAGGGAATTCATCTTCGAGGGGTGTTAAATCAACAACAAACAAGCGAATTGACAGTCCAACCTGTGGTGCTGCAAGTCCTATTCCTTCAGCATTGTACATGGTTTGAAACATGTTCTGAATCAAGTCCTGTAGCCCTTCATAATTATTATCAATGGCACTGCCAACTTTTCTTAATACTGGATGCCCATAAACGGTAACTGGTAATATCATAATATTAAATTGCTTATATCATTTCCGGATACATTTCTCATGCTTTCCATGTATGATTGTAATATAATGGTCGCACTGATCTCGTCCACCAGTGCTTTATTTTGACGGGCCTTCTTTTTCAGCCCTCCTTCAATCATTGTTCGCTGTGCCAAAACAGATGTGTATCTTTCATCAACAAGCTCCAGGGGAATCTGTTCGAATTTACGCCTAAACCCTCTTACAAAAGGTTCAACATATTTCATTGCTTCAGCAGGTTTATTATTCAGATTCATTGGCCATCCCACAAGCACCACATCCACCTGTTCCTTTTGAAAATATGCTGTTAAGAATGGAAAAATTTCAAGAGGGGAAACGGTTGTTAAACCATTTGCAATTATCTTTAGCGGATCACTAACCGCAATGCCAATTCGCTTTCTCCCATAATCAATTGCTAAGATTCTTCCCATATCAACTGCAAAAGTAATTTATTTCTTAGAATCGTTCGCAATTCAGATTATGAATTTGATTTAAACCCTTCCACCAACATCTTATGTGACAATGAAATTGCATTTTCTTCCCCTTTTAAAACCTTCACAATTCCCAATGCAAATAAATCCGCAACCCCTACTCCTCTTCCTGTTATGATATTACCTGATACAACGTAAGGCTCTTCGGTTAATTCTGCACCCAACAGGTGTTTCTCCCAACCCGGATAACAAACCGCTTTATGATTTTTCAACAATCCCAGCTCTCCTAACACCATTGGGGCGGCACAAATTGCTGCCAGCCACTTTCCTTCATCATCGAATTTCAATATCTGATTTTTCAAGCCCTGATGGGCGTACAGGTTTTTAGTTCCTGGCATTCCCCCGGGAAGAACGATCATTTCGCAAAACTCATAATCTGCATCCTCAAACTTCAAATCAGTTTGAACACATATTCCATGTCCTCCTGTAACGGTCAAACTATCCGATACGGAAACCATCCTTACATCCACTTCAGCCCTTCGCAGTACATCAATTACCATCAGAGCTTCTATCTCTTCAAATCCATCTGCAAAGTGTACATATACCATCTTCTTATTTTTTAATTGACACTGACTTCAATTCACAGCGATGCTTTAAAACTTTAAAACATCTCCGGTTTTAATTCTGTTCATTCCAAAATTCAAATGAAATTGCGAAAGTGCAGGCAAATCAGTACAGTGCGAGGGATAAACATACTTCACCCCAATCTCTTTAAAGTACTGAATTGTTTTTTTTGTTACCCTGTCATTCTTCTTTAGATGGAAACCACCCATCACCGCCAATATTCGTTCTTCGTTCATTATTCCCGATGCATGCGCAACAGTATTGCAAATTCCGGCATGCGCACAGCCAGATATTACGACGAGTCCTTTTTCTGTTCGTACTGCAATTCCAGTGTCATCCGGGACGAAATCCAATTCCCCTTTATCATCTACAAAAGCAGTTGTTTGGGCTTCAAAATCGTTCAAACGTGGGATTTCACCCAAAAAGACAACATCATCATTGATAAAAGTAGGTTCTTTTGTTAAACGTAAATCAAAATTCCGTTTAAGTTCTTCCTGTCCCTGATCAAGTCCGACGTAATCGCGCTCTCTTGACAAATGATACCTTTTTGTAAAAACGGCTGGGTGGGTCATCAACTTTAATCCGTTTAAAAATTTAAGGCCATTTCCATGGTCCCAGTGCCCATGGCTAAGCACAACCAAATCCACATCAGACAAATTTATATTTAAGGCATTTGCATTTCGAAGAAACACATCTGAGGCCCCCGCATCCAGGAGCAATTTTAAATCGTCTGTCTCAATCAGGAATGATAGTCCATGTTCCGCAAGCAAACGCCGGCCTGGTGTGTTATCGTTTAAAACAGTTATTTTAATCATGGTTTATGAAAATGTATACTTTGGTAGTTTTACATAAAAAATGGTTCCATGCGGTATGTTTTCCTCAAACCATATTTCGCCGTTAAAACTTGTAATAATGTTTCTTGTAATTGCCAGTCCGATTCCCATTCCTGTCCTTTTAGTCGTGAAATTTGGTTCAAACAACTTTGCTTTTGCTTCTTCAGCAATACCGGTCCCATTGTCCTTAACGCTGATTAATACACTGGCATCTTCGTCTGCCAGATTAATTTCAATCACGCCTTTCTGGTTTTTAGGAATGGCCTGAATTGCATTTTTTACTAAGTTATTAAAAACCTGAATCAGCTGCTCTTTATCCGCCCATACTAATAAATTTTCTCTTATACCGGTGTATTCCAGATCAATATTTTCTGTTTCTCTGAACAACTCTACAACATTCTTTACCGGCACACACACATCAAGTTTTTCGGGATTTGATGCTGTTATTTTTGAAAAGGAAGAAAATTCAGTTGCAATTCTGCTGAGGTTATCGATCTGTTCGATGAGTGTAATGGATGTTTTTTCAAAAAATGTATCAAATTTCTCATGATTATCCTTTTTAGCACGCTGTAAGTGTTGGATACTTAGCTTCATTGGCGTTAACGGGTTTTTAATTTCATGAGCGATCTGACGCGCCATCTGACGCCATGCAGATGTCCGTTCACTGGTTACCAGTTGTTCAGCACCTGTTTCGAGTTCATCCACCAAACGATTGTATTCCTTCACAAGACTTGCGATTTCATCACTTCCGGAATATTGAATTTTTTCATTGCGTTCCCTGAGGCGAAATCCTGACAACTTTTCTTTGATCACCTGCAAGGGACGGGTAATTTGTCTTGAAAGAATCACCGTAAGAAAGATGGCAAAAACAACAAAAACCAAATAAATATTTAAAATAACCACAATAAAATCAAGCTGTTCTTCTGATGCTTCCTCTGCACTCACAAAGTGAGGCAGGTTAACATATCCGATTAAATTATTTTCCCAGTTATACAATGCTTTGTAAGTTGAAAGGTAGGTTTTGCTACCAAGGGATTCTTCCTGCAAACTCCATGGCAGATGATCGCTGTGTAAATCCTGAAAAGCTGAAGCATTCATCTCACTTCCCTGCAACATCTTTGTAAATAATTCTGGTCTGGAGGACGCGATCAGATGCCCGCTCTTATCGTAAAAATTAATGTCAACATACAGGGCGTTTGAGATGTTACGCAAATAAGCAATCAGATCAACCTGATCCATCTCGTAAAGCATATCTGTCCCTGCTGACAACTGATCAAGCATCACCAGCACACTTCTCGTTTTGTCCTTTAATGATTCTACCTGCTCATGTCGGAACTGTTTATAATTGTAATAAACCGAAGCAAATCCGATCAAAATAAAACTTAATAACAAGACAAAAAGAATTGTAGATCTAATCCTGCTCTCTAAAGTCCGTGTGTAAAAGGAAAAATCACCTTTACGAATATTTACAGCAGTTGAAAATATAAAAATGAGCAGAAACAAGTAAAGGAACAAATAAATAAAATACAACAAAACATCTGAGAACCCCGGCGTTACTTTACTTAATATGTAGTAGGAATCATCGGTAGGGGTATATACCAGGTGCTGATAATTGCCATATGTTTGCAGTGTGAATTCATCTTCACATTGATTTACCCAGTTGGCCGATATATTGTATGAAAAATCTCCCGTATTTGATATTAATACGTTGTCAACATACCTTGCAAAAGAATATTCCGAAGGTAACTTCCCTTCACTTGTTGCAAT
>JBFHER010000087.1:0-13272 GCA_041584055.1 Bacteroidales bacterium | reverse complement strand
CGGGCTTTAATACAAAAGATACAAACTAAACTATCTTAAAACAACCTTTTCAATTGTGTTGTTTACTTTTACAATGTATATACCACCACGATTGATAGAAAACTCATTTCTACCGGTCTCGATGTTCATTTCTTTAACAAGCTGGCCTGCCAAGTTGTAAACAGTAGCTCGTGAGTTTTGATCTGAATTTATTACAAGCGTTCTACCATATGCGAAGATTGAAAGCGCTTTCACTTCTTTTGGAGCAATGGTGGTGGCTGTTCCCTCTTTCAACTCAACTGCATCAATCTCCCAAAACACATAACTACCTGAATTATAATTATAAATAAAGGCAAAATGCACATTCGTTCCTTCTGCCATTGAAACATCTAGATCAACGGTTTCAGTCCAGCTTTCTGCATCTACTGCAAAAGTTGCCGTTGCTATTTCAGTCCATGTTGCTGCAGCAGGATCACCTAATCCAGCGTAATCTGTAGAATAAAATAATTTCAAATAATTATCCGCATCATCCGATCCATACTTTCTCCAGGTCTTATAGGAAAGAATTTCATTCGAGGTTCCACTTAGATCAAAGCCGGGGGTTATCAAATAATCTTTCTCAAGATCGCCACTGCCATAACCATTCATGCCCATGTATCCATCTTCATTATAAATACTTTGCCTCCACGACTTAGTTGCTCCGGAAGCACTGAAAGCATAGAAATCACCCATATCGGCATCAAACCCTTGTACATATGGCAATGTTGCTGTCTGAGCATCTTTCACCATAAAAGACTTTTCGGTAGAAAGTGTATAATCAGACAAATCATCCGCAGCTCCAATCGTATAATAAATGGTAGTTCCGTTTGCTTGAGCAGGAATTGTCACTGCATAGGTATCGCCCTCCCCTTTAACCATCAACACTTGATTTGCAAGAACACCAGATTCGGTACCCCAATTAAGACCTGCAGTTGTAATCGTCCCATCGGTATCAACGATCGTAGCCGATATTGTTATATCAGTAGTTGAAGTAATATCCATGGGTGATGTAGCAATATCAGATATTATTGGTTTTAAATTTCCAGCTTGCTCTTGCAAAGTGAAAGAAAAATCGTCCCAATATGTTATGGCACTGCCATAAACACGTACTTCGAAGTAAAATTCATTTGCTTCTGCGGGTGCTGTCACAGTTGTTGAATAGGTCGACCAAACACCTCCATTATTATTTAAATAATCACTTGATCCACCTCCAGGACCTTGCAATGCAACCTTATCTGTTTCATTGTCATAAGTGTTATCTGTTGACCATTTACTCCACAAACGTGCATCTGTTTCATCACCACCAGTAACTTTATACCAAATTTCTAATTTGTACTGTCTTCCCGGAATAATTCCGGTTATTAACTGTCCAAAATCCGTTGTTGAACCTGTGCTTACATGCTTAGCAGAATAACCGCCTGCTGTATGAACTTCAAGAGAGTCTTTTGTAATACTTTCTATATGTGTCCAGCTTGTAGGAGTATTAGCATCATCCCAACTTTCAAAATCTCCGTTAAGAAGAACGTTTTGACCAGACATCAATCCGATAAAGGACAATGCAATCATTAATGTAAAAATTCGCTTCATAATTTAATTGTTAAATGTTAATATTTAAGTTTAATGTGTTTCCTCATAGATATGTACATCCTTATAACGCGCAAGAATGAATTTTGTTAATTCAAACTGCAAGAATAAAATCACTACAATTTTTGTGCCACAAAGCAAGCACAAACACCCATTCTCACAAATCGCTACTTTAAATAATCGTACTCACCACGGTGTGACGAATAACGCCTCAAAACCACGCCGGTATCATGGACGAGCTTCCTCATTTTCAGATTTTGGTTATGCCTGTCAAAGATGCACACAAGGTACTACAAATCTGTTACATTGGAATGGTTTATTTGTTAAAAAAAAGCTCCCCATTGCGAATTATGGAGAGCTTTCGGGATTGAGTTATCTGTCCGTTATCTGAGCATCACCTTTTGCACCCAGTCATCTGTTTTAACGATGTAAATGCCCTGCTGCTTAAGTTTGATGCTGTTTGTTCCCGCCTTCAGCCGTGAGGCGTATACGAGTCGTCCGGAGATATCATATACTTTCACATATTGAACTGCCTTTACACGCAGGTTCAGCATCTTGTCAGGTCCCAGCCAAACGACAGGTGTCATTTTGACTTTCTCTGCAACGGTTTCTACGCCAAAGGTTTGTCCGGCATTTAAACCACAATAGGTTTCCGCTGCCGGTTCCTGCCATGTAAAATCGGCATAAGTTGTTCCGTTGCCCGCCAACTGAAGGGATTGACCTATCTCTGTTGAACTCCCCTCTTCTACGCCAATGTCAACCGAGGTGATTCCGTTTGCAACTCCGTCGGTGGCTTCACATTCTCCTTCGTAGCTTATAAACTGAAGCAGATGCTCTTCATAGGAGAGCGCAAATCCATCCGGTGCACCGTTCTGGATGCCGGAAATATTCAAGACATAAAACGAAAAGTTGCCTTCCTGCCCACAGGGCACAGAGTCTTTTAATGTGTATGATTTATAGACTTCTCCGCTACTTCCGTTGTACAAATCAAGGCGCAGGAGCGAAAGATCAAACTGATCTGCATTTTCAACCACAATTTCCACGGCTTCGCCAACATCGCCGCCGTCATTGTCGTAATGAATTTCGTTAATCCAGGTATTTGGATTGTGATTTGTAGCTCCCATGCCAATGGCAACCACAAGGAATAAAATTAAAGCTAACTGTTTTTTCATAACGTCATACGATTTAATGAGTAATTAATGCGATGCCTCATACCGAATGAAATAAATCATCAGCATAGAACTCAATCCCTGACATGCAATTGATTATGGTTTGGTATAAGGCAACATTGTTTTGACAATGTGCATACAATTTATAAAAAAAAATAGTTTTTATCCCATGGGTAAATGCCCCTATTTTTAAAAAAATCAGGTTCTTGCCATGGGCAGCAAAATGAAATCCGTAGATTTCTGCATAAGCTCAAAAAACATGTGCGACACACCTTACTGTATTACAGCTCATTACAAACATATTTCAAGTGCATAAAATTTTGACAATGCTTCCCGGACAAATAAAAACCCCGAAAAAGCCATATTTTTTACTTTTGTATCTTTTATTTTTATAATTTTGCAGGGTTTTTAAAGTAGGGGTTGATGAAGAAAATAACAGAATATATAATCCCTATCAAAGGCTTAAAAGAGGGTCAGCATGAATTTCAATATGAGATAGGCCCGGCGTTCTTTGATGCATTTGGAGAGGATGAGATTCATTGCAAAGCAATTGATGTCAGGATTAAACTAAAGAAAAGTGTAAACTTATTTGAGTTTGATTTTGCGATTAGCGGATCAGTTGTTGAAGCATGTGATCGGTGTCTGGATGACGTTGAATTATTCATATCACATACGGCAAAATTGTTTGTGAAATATGGAGCGGACTACGAAGAAATAGATGATGAAGTATTAATCATTCCTGAAAATGAAGGGATTTTTGATTGCTCATCCTTAATTCTTGAGTTTATTAAACTCAGTATTCCTATAAAAAAAGTTCATCCTAAAGGCCAGTGCAATTCTGAAATGACAAAAAGAATTGCTAATCTTGATCCTCATAGCGAAGACAAAACGGATCCCAGATGGGATGCTTTAAAGGATTTATTAAATAATTAACTAAATTAATTTTTGGAACGATGGCACATCCAAAACGAAAGATTTCGAAAACAAGACGAGACAAGAGAAGAACCCACGACAAAGCAGCACTTCCTACATTGGCGGTATGCTCAAACTGTGGTGCAACCTACAAGTATCATACAGTGTGTGGCGAATGTGGCTACTATCGCGGCAAATTAGCTGTTGAATCTGTAGAAGCTTAATCACTTTAATGGATAATTAATGACCCTATCAATTTGTATAGGGTCTTTTTTTAAACATGGATCTGTTCTTATAACAGATCTAAATAACATTCTTGTATGAGCAAAGTGAACGCAAAGATTACCGGTGTTGGAGGTTTCATTCCCGAATACATTTTAACCAACGAGGAATTAAGCCGGATGGTAGACACATCTGACGAATGGATTATGACCCGAATCGGGATCAAAGAAAGACATTTGATCAAGGATGAAGGAAGGGGTACCTCGTACCTCGCATCTAAAGCAGTTGAAAACCTTCTTGAAAAAACCGGTGTCAATGCAGAAGAAATTGACCTGATTGTTGTCGCAACGATTAGTCCAGATCATGCATTCCCATCCACAGCAGCGATTGTAATCGACGCTGTTGGTTTGACAAACGCATGGGGATTTGATCTTTCTGCAGCCTGTTCGGGTTTCCTTTTCGGGATTGACACTGCCGCAAATTTTATCAAAAGCGGATCATATAAAAAGGTTATTCTGGTTGGTGCAGATACCATGTCGTCCATTGTAGATTATACAGACAGGACAACCTGTCCGATTTTTGGTGACGGCGCCGGTGCCGTATTGTTAGAGCCAACCGAAGAAGAATTCGGTTTACTTGATACGGATTTGCATGTTGACGGTGTTGGCATTGATCACCTCTATCTTAAAGGAGGCGGATCTTATCATCCACCATCGCATGAAACGGTTGACAACAAAGAGCACTACATCTATCAGGATGGGCGAACTGTATTTAAGCATGCAGTCTCTAAAATGGCAGATGTCTCTTTAAACATGATGAAGCGAAATAACATTGGTGCAAAAGATCTGACATGGTTAATTCCCCATCAGGCAAACATGCGCATCATTGAATCCACAGCGCATCACATGGGCATCAAAAAAGAACAGGTAATGATCAACATCCATCGCTACGGCAACACGACTGCAGCAACGCTCCCATTGTGTTTATGGGATTGGGAAAAGCAATTAAAGAAAGGCGACAATATTATTTTGGCCACTTTCGGTGCCGGATTCACATGGGGAGCAGGATTTCTCAAGTGGGCCTACGACGGAGAATAAATTCATTCAACAATGATAAAGCGAAAACTCTCGTTCATGGTTTGGACGGGAGTTTTTTTGTTGTGCCCTGTTTACAACATCGGACTGAAGGACACATCTCCCATCCGTAAAAAAGTGATAAAAAAAAACGGGATGTCACAGCAAGTGACACCCCGGGGAATTGTTTAAAAAACAGGTTTCTTCTACAAGCCCAGTTCTTTCAGGATTGCAAATGCCTCCTTCATTTTATCCGTAACATAGGCGTAATTGCCAGCTGCAATGACGTCTTTAGGAAAGAGCTGTGAACCGAGTCCAACGCATGTTGCGCCGGCATCAAACCAGGCCTTCAAATTTTCTTTATCCGGCGACACACCACCTGAAGGCATGATGTTTGTCCAGGGACAAGGTGCTTTAATATTTTTTATAAACGCAGGTCCGCCTGTTTCTTTCCCTGGAAAGATCTTGGCAATTTCAACACCAAGTTCTTCGGCAGCATTGATTTCAGAGAGTGTACCACATCCCGGCAACCACGCGATTTTTCGGCGATTACACACCTTTGCCATATCCGGATTAAGGGATGGAGAAACGATGAAATTTGTACCCAGCTGAATGTACAATGCTGCGGTGGCAGGATCAACAACAGACCCCACTCCCATTATCATTTCGGGACAGGCTTTCGCAGCCCATTTATTGACTTCTGCAAATACTTCATGTGCAAAATCGCCACGGTTTGTAAACTCAAAAACACGCGCACCTCCATCGTAAGCTGCTTTTACAGCATTCTTACAAATCTCAACGTCCTTGTTGTAAAACAAAGGAACCAATTTGGTTTCAACCATTGTGTTGTAAACCTCTAATCTGGAAAATCTAGCCATTATTATTTATGTTAAATGTAATCGTTAAAGTGTAAGGATAAATGCCACTAAACCGCAGAGAATTCATCCTTTGGAGACAGCCTGTCCCAAGTTCTTTGCAAAGATAAGGATTTAAGCAATGAATTGTATTCTGTCCATTTTATAAATTTCATGCAAGGCAAAATACAATCCACCATTTGATTGCCAAAACATCAATTTAAATCAAATTCAGCACCTAAAATTCCGCTGCCTAGAAGTTGAAATAATTCTTTGCGTTGTTATAAGAGATATCCTCAACCATGCTGCCAACGAGCTTCAAATCATTTGGCATCTCACCATTTTCGATGTCCTTGCCTAATAGGTTACACAAAATGCGTCTGAAATACTCATGACGTGGAAACGAGAGGAAGCTGCGGGAGTCGGTTAACATGCCCACAAAGCGACTCAACAAACCAAGGCTTGAAAGTGCATTCATTTGCCGGATCATTCCATCTTTCTGATCCAGGAACCACCATCCGGATCCCCATTGAATCTTCCCCGGCGTTATTCCATCCTGGAAATTACCAAGCATGGTGGCAACCATCTCATTGTCAGAAGGGTTTAAGTTATAGAGAATTGTTTTTGTGAGTTTATCTTCAGCATCCAAACGTGACAGGAATTTTGACATGGCTTGCGCAACATCATAAACACCAATTGAATCGAAACCTGTATCAGGGCCAAGTAGTTTAAACTTCTTCTCATTATTATTTCGCATCGCGCCGTAATGATATTGTTGCACCCAACCTTTCTCATGGTCCATTACCGCAAAATCAAAAAGCATGGCTGATTTAAACTTACTTATTTCGCCCTTATCAAGCTTTTTACCTGAACGCACCTTTTTGAAAATTACTGCAATCTCATTGTTCGTATAATCGTCAGCATAGAAGGTATCAAGGCCATGATCCGACAAGCGACATCCATTTTCATGAAAAAAGTCATGGCGCATCTGTAAGGCATCGGTGAGGTCATCGATGGTCAAAATATCCATCCGGCAAACGTCTGATAACTGATCCAGGTAATCATTGAAAGCCATTGGATTTTCTACAGCCATGGCTTTATCTGGGCGCCAGGCAGGAAGCACTTTAAAAGAAGCTCCCTCTGCTAAGATCACATCATGGAACTCCAGCGAATCAATGGGGTCATCCGTGGTACAAACCAATTCAACATTCTGACTTGAGATCAGACCATGCACATTGAAGTTAGGCTGTTGCAGCATCTCTTTTGTTTGCTCATAAATTGCCTTGGCTGAATCTTTATTCAGGATATCTGTGATTCCGAAGTAGGCTTTCAGCTCCAGATGTGTCCAGTGATAAAGCGGATTGCGCAGGGTGTATGGCACGGTTTCTGCCCATTTCTGAAATTTTTCAAAGTCAGAGGCATTCCCTGTACAATACTTTTCGTCTACACCATTGGTTCGCATTGCACGCCACTTGTAGTGGTCGCCATACAACCAGGGTTGTGTTATGTTGTCAAATCGCTTATTTTCTGCGATTTGCTCCGGAATAAGGTGGCAATGGTAGTCGATGATGGGCATTTTTTTCGCATGCTCATGATACAGGTATTCTGCTGTCTTTGTTTCCAGCAGAAAATTATCGTCTAAAAATTGTTTCATGTTTTTTGTGTGTTGAGTGTTTTGTATTTAGTATCAAGTATCAAGTAGTGAGTAGTGAGAATCAAGAATCAAGAATCAAGAATCAAGAATCAAGTATCAAGTATCAAGTATCAAGTATCAAGTAGTGAGAATCAAGAAGCAAGAAGCAAGAACCAAGAATCAAGAATTAAGTAGTGAGAATCAAGAAGCAAGAAGCAAGAATCAAGTATCGAGTATCAAGAAGCAAGTATCAAGTATCAAGAATCAAGTATCAAGAATCAAGTATCAAGAATCAAGAAGCAAGAAGCAAGAACCAAGAAGCAAGAATCAAGATTGGTGCAAAAGTGTCATTGCAAACCAATCTTGATAGCTAAGGTTGTTCTATTACACAACATATGTTTGAGAAACGGTATCTCCTCCCTCTCCGGTCCAGTTTGTGTGGAAGAATTTTCCTTTTGGTTGATCCACACGTTCGTAGGTGTGAGCGCCAAAATAATCCCGTTGAGCCTGAAGCAGATTCGCTGGCAGGCGCTCGCTTCTGTAACCATCAAAATAGTTGATGGCTGATGCCAGCGTAGGGATGGGCACACCATGGGTAATGGCAGTTGCAGCCAGACGCCTCAAACCAGCTTGTGCTTTTTCAATTTTATCTTTAAAGAACGGATCCATGAGCAGGTTTGTGAGCTCAGGATTTGCATCATAGGCATCCTTTATATTTCCAAGGAAAACAGATCGGATGATACAGCCACCTCTCCACATCAGGGCAATACCGCCATAATTCAGATTCCAGCCATGCTCAACCGCTGCCGCTTTCATCAGGGCATAGCCTTGCGCATAGGAAATTAATTTAGCAGCATAAAGTGCATCCTGCAAATCGGCAAGCAACTGTGCTTTGTCGCCTGCAAATTTTGGCAGTGCCGGTTTAAATATTTTAGATGCCTCCACACGTTCCTCTTTAATTGCGGACAGGCAACGAGCAAACACTGACTCACCAATGAGGGTCAATGGAACACCAAGGTCAAGCGCATTGATTCCGGTCCATTTTCCGGTTCCTTTCTGACCGGCACGATCCATTATTTTTTCAACCAGTGGTTCGCCGTCTTCGTCTTTAAAACCAAGAATATCTCTGGTGATCTCGATTAAATAACTGCTTAAATCGCCCTCGTTCCATTCTGCAAACACGTCATGCATTTCATCATGCGACAGCCCAAGTAGATCTTTCATGATCTGATATGCCTCTGTGATCAATTGCATATCACCATATTCAATTCCATTGTGGACCATTTTCACAAAATGACCTGCGCCATTTTCTCCAACCCAGTCGCAGCAAGGCGTTCCATCATCTGTTTTAGCGGCAATGGATTGAAATATAGGTTTCACTGAGGCCCAGGCAGCTTTCGATCCTCCGGGCATGATTGATGGTCCTTTGAGTGCGCCTTCTTCTCCTCCCGACACACCAGTTCCGATGTATAACAGCCCCTTGCTTTCAACATAAGCAGTGCGGCGTATTGAATCCTGGAAGTTGCTGTTTCCACCATCGATCAGAATATCGCCTTCATCCAGCAAAGGAATAAGCTGATCGATCAACATATCCACCGGTTTGCCGGCTTTGATCATCATCATAATTTTTCGTGGTGCGGCAAGGCTTTGCACAAGCTCTTCGACGGTTGATGCTGCGACAAAGTTTTTCCCTTTGGCACGTCCTTCAACGAAACGTTGAGCCACGCCCTGAGTTCTGTTAAAAACCGATACTTTAAAACCTCTGCTTTCAACATTCAAGGCGAGGTTTTCACCCATTACTGCCAGACCAATGATTCCAAAATCAGATAAATTATTATTTGCCATGCTATTAAATTTAAGAATAATGAATTAATATTTTAATTATGCGTTTTTAAATCTTTCCTTGTATGCCCAGAGCCCAATGGCCGGATTGGATATAAAATAGACTTCCTCCCCGTCAGGCATTGTATTGTATCCTTCTTTTAAGACTTCAGGATCGTAGCGTTTCACCATTTCAGCAAGATCAGCATACTTGAAATTGACATTTTCAATTTCTTCCTGTGTCAGATTACCGGGACAATAGGTGATTGAAAACCTGTCCTCTGAACTACCATGAATCAAGTGAGCTGCTGCACTTAAATTCTGCTCAAGTTCGGGATTATTTTTCAAGGCAGCAAGGGTTTCCTCCGTTCCTCTGTAACCATATTTGCGGATTAGGCGATCAATCTCCCTGTCTTCACCAAATTCCTTGAGACCAGGCGCTAATATAACCAACTCGCCCCCATCTCCCATGGCCATTCTGGTTCTGTAAACGGCCTTGTTCCCAAGCCAGGTACTTTTAAACTCAGAAGGATCCAGATAGACGATCACTTTTTGTAGTGGTTTGTCAAGCATGGTGAAGTTCACCTTCAATGACAATTCTGCGGCCTTTTCGAAGACCTCAATGTCATCTCCCACAAATAAACCACGTGTCACCAGTTCTCCGGCATCGTTTCTACCAACAACGGTATGAACATAGACGATGGGCAAATCACCCAAGAGGTTTTCGGAGGCAAAATTCAGGACTTTTCTAACTGGATTATCTGCACGCCCCATCAAGCGTTCCATACCGTAAACAGCACCAATAAAGTGACTCTTATTGATCCCTTCTGATCCACCGGTACCTACAAAAAGGTTTTTATTGTAATTGGCCATTCCGATCACCTCATGCGGCACCACCTGCCCAATTGAAAGAATTAAGTCATGCTTCCCTTCCCAAACCAGTCTGTTTAACTGTGCTGGCCAGGAATAACTTATTGCACCATCCGTAATTTCAGAGATGAACTCACCAGGTACCTCTCCCACGGTCACCACATCATTTCGCCAGTCGTGTTCCCGAAACAAGTGGTGCGGAACGCCAACATACATTTCATTCAGCTCCTCTTCTGTCATCGGCTTATGGGTTCCCAATGCCGGCAGGATGTCCTTTACTTTATTCTGATAGTAGTTATAGGCGTGCGTGGTTAAAACCCCTGCACGGGAGTGGAAACGTGTAAAATCGGGAGGCACCACAAGCACATTGTTGCGTTCGCCCAATTTTTTCAGCGCAGCATACAAACCTGCCTGCAGGTCATCACTACTTAATTCCGTGGTTTCTGAACCAATTTGATAGTATATCATGTTTATTATTTAACGTTTCACGCGGGCATTTCCTTCCCAGATACTCCAGATCATTTCCTCATCAGCAGGTTGCGCATAATCTGTTAGAAATGTAGTTGCCAGTGCACCACTTGCCCATCCAAACTGAATCCACTTTTCGGGAGCCCATTTCTTCAATATACCATACAGCAGACCGCCAACAAAACCATCTCCACCACCGATGCGGTCAAGAACGCCAATCTCCTTCGGTTCGATCACATGCCAGTTCTGCTCTTCCAGCATAATGGCGCCCCATAAGTGTTTATTTACATTGATGACTTGTCGCAGAGTGGTTGCAAAAACAGATGCATTGGGGAAAGCTTTTTTAACACGTCCGATCATTTCTTTAAAACCATCGATTTTTTCCTCAAGCCCCTTACCACCAGCCTCAGGTCCTTCGATGCCAAGGCATAATTGGAAATCTTCTTCATTGCCGATAAGGATGTCAGAAACAGAAGCAATCTCAGCAAACACATTGCTTAACTCCTTTTCTCTGCCTTTCCAAAATGAAGCACGATAATTTAAATCGAATGAAATTCTGGACCCGCTTTTTTTGGCTGCTCTGGCAATGGCCAGACAAAACTCACTTGTTTCAGGAGACAATGCAGCGATCAAACCAGATAAATGGACAATCTCAACACCCTCCTGCTCAAATATCCGATTCAAATCAAAGTCCTTTACATTCAAAGTCCGGCCAACCTCTCCTGCCCTGTCGTTTTGAACACGGGGTCCGCGTCCGCCACTTCCGCTGTCTGCAATGTTAAACTGGTGCCTGTAACCCCATGGATCTTCCTGTACGACTTCAGGCCCTTCGAAATCCATAAAACGACTGCGAAGGTTACTTTTAATAAATTTAGCAATGGGGCTTCCCTTTACAAAGGTGGTGAGCACCTTTACCGGCAATCCCAGATATGACGCAACACTGGCCACATTTGTTTCGGCACTGGTGGCCTGCATTTTAAATGTATCACTGCTGTGAACGGGTTGACCATTCACTGGTGTAATTCTAACGCCCATGCTGGTTGGCACCAGCAATGCGTATTTTGGAATGTTTTTCATATTTTATTGCATTTAATGAATTTAAAGTTTCAAGATAAGCGTCAAGATGCAAGAACCAAGATGCAAGATATAAGATTTACGAATCAAGACAATAAAATATTGCCTTGATTCAAATCTAAAAATTGTTTCTAAATTATTTTTATTTATACACAACACCACTTTTTTCAATGCCCAGTTCAAGTCCTCTCAGTTCAGCCTGACCTCTGAGCAATCCCAAAGCCGAGTACCCCGGATTTGTTTTCTTTTTCAAATCATCGAGAATTGTATGCCCATGATCTGCACGCATTGGAATCTTTTCATCCCTTCTGTTGGCAGCATGTCGTTTCTTCTGTTGCTTAAGTACCTCCAAAATAACATTGTACATGTCCACATCTCCTCTCAGGTGACTTGCTTCATGAAAACTTCCGTTGTCATCGCGTTGGGTACTTCTCAGGTGAAGAAAATTGATTTTGTCGCCCAGGCGACTGATAATGCCCGGCAAATCGTTATCAGGGCGCACCCCTAATGAACCTGTACACACACATAAACCATTGTAAATGGAATCAACAACATTTACAATAAACTGCAAATCCGCTTCTGTGCTAACCACCCTTGGAAGTCCAAACAACGAAACAGGCGGATCATCCGGATGAATGGCCAGACGTACACCAGACTCCATTGCCACAGGGACAATTTGCTCTAAAAAGTACTTCAGGTTCTCACGATAAATGGCATCCGTGATCCCATCATATTCAGCCAACCTTCCTTTAAAATCGGCGAGGGTATAGCCTTCCTGTCCACCTGGAAGGCCTGCAA
This sequence comes from Bacteroidales bacterium, assembly GCA_041584055.1. Lineage (GTDB taxonomy): Bacteria > Bacteroidota > Bacteroidia > Bacteroidales > UBA5342 > JBFHER01. The sequence continues at coordinate 776 of JBFHER010000087.1, read as the reverse complement.
TAATATTTTTTTGCAGCACGTAACGCTGCTCAGAGTTCATGGATTCAAATTTGCATTTCGCTCTTTCAATCTGTTCCTTTGAATACTCTTTTTCTGCGCCACCACGTTGCAGTATAAACAGATCAAACGCAATGTATTCGTCCATATTAAACTGCAAAGCCCTGGCACCATCGTCCAGTTCCATTTCAAGATTTGTACGTGTCCAGTCTACCACCGGCATCCAGTTGTATGTCAATACAGGAATGCCCACTTTTCCAACATTGCGGATACTCTCCTTATACTTTTCTATCCAGGCATCCCGCGTTGGTTTTCCCAGTTTAATATCTTCATGCACCGGAATACTTTCAATCACGGACCAGGTTAATCCTCTCGGTTGTGAAGGATTTACACTGTTATCCCATTCTATGTGTCGTTTTCTTTCTGCTATTGCATCTTCCGTCCAAACCTCGCCAATTTCTATTTCATGCAAGGCTGTTACAATACCGGTCGCACCAGCTTGTCTGATGTCTGCCAGCGTTACCGGATCACTCGGCCCATACCAGCGCCATGTCTGCTCCATTCCCATAATTCTACTTTTTTTATTCTGAACTCAATTCAGCATATCATTCTACCATACACCCCGCCAAGTTTATTTTTTTAGCAGCGGGATTTCGTTTTCATCTCGCCAAAATTTCAGCTAAGACGAATCACTCACTATTAATTATTCACTCACCAGGGGGTTAAAAAGTCATCCACCTGCGCTAAAACCATAGCAGGCAAACAAGATCGAATGGTAT
>JBFHER010000086.1:0-13320 GCA_041584055.1 Bacteroidales bacterium | reverse complement strand
TAGTCCTGCCCTTACGGGATTATCATGAATGTAACAAAATGTAATGCACTTTGATCTTCAATTTGGTACCCAGTTGGCATATTGTTGGTTCTAGAGTAATCCAAAGATACAAAATTAAGCGAAATATACATTATGGAAGCGAGGACGCTGAGTATTACTTACGACGTAGCGAGACGCTACGCCGAACAGCGGGTGCTTCAAGTTTATTCGTCACTAATGAAATACGAATATGACAAAGCATAAGGCGCATAACGCAAAATTATCTGATCATACTCAACTGCATAACCTGAAGGGAAGATGTATTTTTGCAAGCGACCGTAATCATCGTGTTTAAAGCAGATATTTGTAGTGCTTTGTGTTAATGCTGCTTTGTTTCCCACTGCTACTAAAGAAACTGTCGTCGTTTTTGGGTCATTAATTAAAAGGTAAAATTCTACTCTTATATTAAGATCAATACTCAAATGTCGCTTTTAAAAAGATTGAATTAGGACAACTCTTACATCATTTAGAAATTGTGACAAGGGAATCAATTAAATGAAAAAAATAATTTAATTTTAATATCTCCATTAATTGCTTATTTTCACAGGATAATGATAGACAGATGTTGCTAAAACTTTATGAAAAAGACACGAATGTAAAGCATATCCGACAGGTTACGGATTGTTTATGTGCCGGGGGAACCGTTATTTTTCCCACGGATACCATTTACGCGGTCGGATGTTCTTTGTCCAATCAGAAAGGGATCACCCGCATCAGGCAGATGAAAATAGCACGCAACAGCAACCTGTCATTGATTTGTAATGACTTGAGCTCCTTATCAAACTATGCAAGGCCCATTTCAAACCATATCTTTAAGTTGATGAAGAAAAATCTTCCGGGGCCATTCACTTTTATACTGGAAGCAAATTCAAATGTCCCAAAAATTTTCAAAGACAATAAAAAAACAATTGGGATACGCATTCCTGACAATGTAATTCTTCAGGAAATCTTAAAGGAACTTGGAGATGCAATTGTAAGTACATCCATTCATGATGAGGATGAAATCATTGAATATACAACAGATCCCGAATTGATTCACGAACGTTACAATGGTGTTGTTGACATGGTGGTTGATGGTGGTTATGGTAGCAATGTACCTTCCACTGTTGTGGATTGCACCTCAGGAGAACCTGTAATTTTAAGGCAGGGCTTAGGGGAACTCATTTCCTAGCACTTCTGTTTTATGGCTTACTTCGAATGCCTTTAGTTTGCATTTGAAGGAGATTCTGCGATGAGGAAAGCGTAAGATAAATCAATTCATTGCGCCTTGCATAGCGTATAAAAAAACATCTTATCCTGGCATCTAATTTATATTTGGCAGCCAGGAGTGCTCCCGTGAATAACGGAGCATTTGCTCTGAAAAGGATTCTGTGTAATCCATTCGTACATCCACAATCTCACCTGCTTTAATCAGCGGTTTACAGATAGGATTAACAAAGCCGGCGTAAGGTGCGATCTTAAGCTTTTCAAAACGTTCCAGCACTTCTTTATGTAATTTTACATCCACCTTTACTGCATAATCTTCGACCAGTTGTTTTGCTGCGTCATAGTCACCTTCAGATTTAACTCGTTGTATTTCTTTTAACAGCTGACCAAACAAACTTCGTAGTTTTTGATAGTCTTTGATCACAAAGTAGGTTTTATTTTCTTTTATGACTTTTTGAACCACCTCTCCATTACCCTGTACAAAACACCATTGCGCAATCAACTGCCTGTTTCTCATGTGAGATTCGATGACATCGTCATACAATTTAATTCTGGTGAGCTGAGTCATCAAACCATTTCGGATGTAAGTATCGTATGCAGTTTTAAAAGCATGCTCATCCGGCAATAGATTCAACTCCACCAGCTTTTTATCAGCCATATAGTATAAACCAAACAAATCGGCGCGCGCTTCTTCGATGGTTGCACCATACGCTTTTAACTCATCTCCTTTTATTCCCTCAGCCAACTGCCCCGAACCATGACCAAGGCATTCATGCAGATCAGTATGAAGGTTATCAGTAAGAAAACCATACATTTTATGCCTGTCAATTTCTGCCTGTTCAAAGGCAAAAGCTTCGAGAAATCCATTGTTTTCACTGGATTTATGGTAGGCGTAGGTTATATTTTCAATTGTCACAGACTTCGAGCCATATGCTTTCCTGATCCAGTCTGAATTAGGAAGATTCACCCCGATTGGCGTAGCAGGATAACAATCCCCTCCCAACATTGCCACGGTGATTACCTTTGCGGAAACGCCTTTCACCTTTTTCTTTCGATATGCAGGATTTACAGGGGAGTGATCTTCGAACCACTGTGCATTCTGACTGATTATTTCTGTTCGCTCGGAAGCGCCCACGTCCTTGAAATTCACAAGGCTTTCCCAACTTGCTTTCAAGCCAAGTGCATCACCATAGGTTTCTATAAATCCGTTAACAAAGTCAACCCGGGAATTTTCATCATTCAGCCATGCAATGCTATACGCATCGAAAATCTCAAGATCGCCCGTTTGATAAAACCGAATTAATAAATCAAGCGCGCGCTTCTGACTGTTATTTTCACAAACGGAGGCTGCCAGCATTAGCCAATTTAAAATACGTTCAATTGCTGAACCATACATTCCTTTCTCCTTCCAAACCTTTTCTGCCAATCGCTCCCCAGTTTTTGCCAACTGACTGTTCAAACCTGCGGATATGGGTCGTTCACCCTCCGTTCCCCTATAGTTTTTGTAAAAGGCTTCAACTTCTTTCTGTGTGATGCCTTCCTTGTAATAATTGTTGGCTGATGATGCGATGAGATCTTCACCCACAGCCTGATTGACCCGCTTTGCATACAATTTCTCATCAAATATAACCGGGACAATAATTTTCAGGAGTTCATCCACTGATTGACCATATTCCAGCGGCAGGGATTCCGGATCAACATCTTTCACCATTTTAACGAAATATGATTCGCTGAATTCAGGCACAAACTTATCCATTGAGTAATGATGATGTATCCCATTCGAGAACCATACCCGTTTCAGATATATTTCCAAAGCCTTAAAATCCGATGTCGATTTATCCGGCACCTCTGATGAATAAATGGCCTCCAATATCCTGCGGATGATAAGATTAAACCGGTTATTCTGATCAAAGATAATATCTCGTCCTTCCAAAGCTGCCTGTGACAAGTAATATATCAGCTTTTTCTGACCGGGAGTAAGGCTTTCAAATTCAGGCACCTGGTAACGCAAAATCCTGATATCTGCAAATTGTTCTATTTGAAAATTAAAGTCGTGTGAAGAAGGAAGCATCGTGTTCGTGTATTTTTAATAATTTCTAACTATTTCAATCACCGGATGATCATCTGTATCATAAAACTTATACGTTTTGATCAATGGGATTAGATAAGATGATAAGACTGTGTATCTGAGGGCTCATCCATCTGGGAAGATTTATCGCCCCGGTGCTTTGTTGCGAACGTCCACATTTCGTTCGAACCACCATTTTCCGTCATTAAATTTAAATCCGTCATATGTAAAATCCGGACCGTAGTATTGGAACTGATTGCTATGTGTGGGCACATCAGGGCTCAGATGGTCAAATACTATTTTTTTATATGATGGATCATATGCGAGCATCATGGATCCTCGTGCATTGAACTGGAATATAATTCTGGATCTCAATCGTCCGTCAATCCGAAAAAGAGGATAACCAAGTTTCACATCGTCCTCATTTTCAATTGTAAAGTTATCCACAATTTTTTTAGCAATGATGCCATCGCCGCCATCCCATCCTAACAATGTATAATATGTATTTTGCTTGTATTTATTAACTAGAATATCGTAATAAAGTGCACCGTACCACTGATCCGGTCTTACAAAGCCGGTTTGTGGCATCGTATTTTTAGTGTCCATCAACCTTACAATAAACCATTTGTTTTCGGTTGAATTTTTAAAGTGGATGATTCCGCCATATTTATACACGAGGGATTGTCCCTGAAAATTCCAGGAATACACATGCACCCGCCCATCTGAGGATGAAATCTTTCCTACGCGCTCAATGGATGGTTTATAACTTGCAGATTGTTTCAGCTCACGTATGAGCAGCATAACGATGGTGTCATTAATTTTATCCTTTTCCCCGTCCTGAACAGATGAATCAATCCTTTGGAATAATGATTTTAGAGTTACGCCCTCTAAAGCGGGAGTACTTGATTTTACACTTAAATCAAATACAAGTACGAAAAGAATTAAAATTATCGATTTTTTATTCATCACTCCACCTTTCGTTGTAAAACGCAATAAACATAAAAAAGTTACTGCCCAACCCTGATTATGACGTTAAAATACTTTAAATCACGATCTTTGTGGATATTGAAACAGAAAAGAATTATTCTATCAGGTATGGCAGATACTTTTCATAGTCCACAATAAAAGCTTTATCGTAACCCATTTCTTTATATTCTTCAAGGGCTTTATGAGCTTCATCATAATCATCGTACTTGCCAATGCAATATTTGAAGTATTTATCAGGCCCCTGAAATTCCATGATATTTTTTAGTGGATCGAAAAAATTCAGATATACGGGATATTTAAAGGCAGACAGCTGAACAGTCCAGATTGTTCCTTCTGCAATGTTCTCAGGACGCACCAGCTCGTTTTGTGCTGAGGCCTGTGCTATCGGTTTAGCAACGGGCTTCACCACCGGCTTCACTACAGGCTTTGAAACAGGCTTATTTTCAACAGGTTGAGAAGCCGTTGTATTTGTTGATGCGGGTTTATAAGGACCACTTTTAATCATAAAACGTTCCGAGGACACAAGAAATGCATCTGAGAAACCTTTCTTCCGAAGGCTTGCCACCGCAGCTCTGGCTTCATCTGATGTGGCATATCTGCCGTGATAGTATTTAAACAACCCATCCGAAGCTTTACGCATCCAAACGCCACTTAATCCTTTAAAGTGATCTGGAGGCAGCTCTCTTGACAATGCCTGAATCTGTACTGTATAAAATGTTGGATCACTTGTTTGCGGCATTTTATTCTGCCCATACCCCGTCGCAAAATGCGTGAAGCATATTATCAATAATGTACCCAAAATCCTTTTCATCTATTCAATTTTATCAATGTAACTCTATTTTCAGCGTTCGTAATTAAGGTCAGTCTTGCACAACAATTATTTCAATTCTTCGGTTCACCTCGTGTTCCTCATCAGAGCAGGACACACCATCTACACAATGATTAATGATATATCGTTCTCCGTACCCACGGGCAATTATTCTATCCTCACGTATTCCTTTTTGCATGAGATAAGCTTTCGCATTATCGGCTCTTCGCTGCGACAATTGAAGGTTGTAATCAAGATTCCCCTGAGAATCGGTGTGCGCATTGAGTCGAATCCGGGTTGTGGGATGCATACTTAAATACTCAAACCACCGTTCCATCAGTCGTTTCGCTTCATAACTTAACACATCACTGTCTAGCGCAAACCGAAGTCGATCCTGTGGTATTGTCACTTTTTGTTCATGCGCAAGAACGGGCATCAGGTTGATTTCTTCGTACACTCCCTTGCTTTCGAAAAACTCGCCTGCCGACAGCATTTTTGAATACGGTTCAAAGCCCTCATTTTCAACCACCACCATGATGTGCAAAGGCTCATCATGATCTATGCCACTTGTATCAATTGCGGTTTTAAAATACCCTTTTCCGTCCGTTTTTGTGTCGAGAAGTACCCTTTCACTATCAACAAATTCAATTCTTACTTTGGCGTTTGTAATTGGGGCTCCGGACAAGCCATTACGCACAGTACTCGCGTAATCGTAAATTTTTGATGTATCCACAACAACCACATCATCACGCACAATGTTGATTTTCTCTGAAACAAAATAAATATTATCTGACGTTCCTTTGCTATCTCTGCTAGACGACAGTAAGGCTTTGTCTTCATTTTCAGGATCAACGGTGTAGGCAAAATCATCATAGGCACTGTTGATTCCAAACCCCATGTTTTCAACATCGGTAATTTCGCCATTCAAAGAAGCTTTGAACACATCCAACCCGCCATAACCAGGGTGACCGTCTGACGCAAAATAAAGCATGTTGTATTTATCAACAAAAGGAAAGAGTTCATCACCACTTGTATTTATCGGCTTACCCAAATTTATTGGCGCACTCCAGCCTGTTCCTATTTTATAGGAAAAATAAATATCCTTGCCTCCTATACCACCATCTTTATCCGAAACATAATAGATTGTATCTCCGGTAATGCTGATGGCAGGATGCGCACAACTATAATCCTCACTATTAAAATTCAATGACACCTGCCTGCTCCATGATCCGGCAAGATACTCAGCTGAAAATATTTGAAGCACATCTTTTTTATCATTGATCTTTAGCACTTTTGTGAAATACATTTTCTTGTAATCCCGGGTAAATGAAACGGCGCCAACATGATAATCAAAAACAAGGGATTCTGAAAACAAAACAGGCTGACCAAGACTTCCCTCCTGTGACAACGGTGAATAGTATAGGTTTAGAAATTCAAATCCTTTTTGATCTACATTTTTTGCATTGTGATAGTCTAGCATTTCATTGCCACTGTTTGACGATGAATAGATCACCCCGCCTTTGTAATATTGCGTTCCAAATGATTGCCCGTAGGTTTTAATTGGGCTTTTCTTTACATGCTTCATGGAACTTTCTTCTTTCTTCTCTTCCATCCAACGAATGCTTTCCAATACTTGTTTGGATTTGGCTTTTGACACCAGTGATGGTTGTGAAAAGATTGATTTCGCTTTACTAAATTCTCCTTTTTTGAAAACCAGTTCACCATACACTGCCAAATCATCTACATCCAGATTGTCCTCACCTATTTTCTCATATTGAACAAGTGCGCTGTCGTAACGGTTAAGAAAATAATAGCATGAGGCCATTTTGGAACGAACCCCAGCATCTATATCTTCCGTTTCTGATGCATATTTTTCGTATGCTTTAATCGCTTCTATGTAGTTTGCTCTTTTGTATGCTTTTTCTGCCTGCTTGATACTTTTTCCTCCAAAAATGGAACTAAAAGAAATCAGCAAGACATAGAATAATGTAACTATTTTCATCTGTTTATAATTAGAACATACGCTATTTCATTTCTAAAAATGATCGCTGCAAAGTTAACAAAATTGATTGGATCGCCTTAAACAGACGATTCCTAAAAACCATTCGGCCAGGCATTCTGTTAGAAGTGACGTATAGAACGTATTCCTTTCGAAATACTTCCGGCAGAAAATGGTGTATTTGCAAGATCAAATCTCAAACTTATTTCGTGTGAGCCATATGTAACTCTGTTTAGCTTGGTAACGGGATAATCAAATGAGTAACCAACATAGAGCTGTTCCCAAACTCTCACTTCAGCAAAAATGATCACATCCGATCCTGATCTGTATGAAAGTCCTAGAGATCCATAATCCTTGTAATACCCATACACCCCCAAGTCTAATTCGATTGGGGCACCATAGATTGTTTTCATTAAAACTGTTGGTTTCAACTTAAAGTCCCTGTCCACATCAAATACATAACCACCATACAAGAAATAATGCATGGTTGAGAAATTAAAACTTGTATTGAAGGATTCTGTTGTGGCTTCGGGGGTATGATACAACATTTCAGGAATAGACAAACCTGCAAAATAATTATCTGAGTATAAAAATGCACCGACTCCAACGTTAGGTCGCAGGTAATGGTCAAGTTGTGTAGGGTTATACACATCATCACTTCCGCCGTCCGGTGTAATTAACTCTGAAAAATCGAAGGAATAGGAATTCATACCTCCCTGCAATCCGAACGAAAGTTTCAGCTCGCTTGACAGGTCGATGTAATAGGATGCTGCCAGACTTACGTCAGTTTGTTTATTTAAACCATATCCTTCAGAGATCAGCACAATTCCACCTGAAAGATGCTCAACGCCCGGCACTGGGCCATGGGCATTGAATCCAAGGGTGCGTGGTGCGCCATCGAAGCCCGCCCACTGATGTCTGTAAACCATTAAACCACTGTATGTCCCTCTGGTGCCATTGTAAGCAGGATTAATGAGCCCCTGCATGTTAATGTACTGTGTAAACTGAGGAAAATCCTGTGCGCCAGCCAATGTTACCAAAGCAAATAAGAGCGCAGTAACAAATATCTTTTTCATCTTTATTTGGATCATAACTATCTTCTAATTTCAATGGTTCCTTCCAGGTATATATCGTCTTTTACTTTTAAAACATAAAAATATGTCCCTTCGGGCACATCCTGTCCTATACCAACTCCTTTATTTCGTCGGCCATCCCAATCATTCATATAAGGTTTAGCCTCATAAACGAGTAATCCGATTTTACTGTAAATATATAATTCATTTTTTAAATATTCGGTAATTCCGCGAATGATAAATCGATCATTGACATTATCTCCGTTAGGAGAGAACGCGTTTGACACGATCAGTCCAAGCCCTTCTGCATTTCGAAGAAGCACCGTAAGTTTTGCTGTATCAGACAAATGCGGGCATGCCCTTGAGGTCATTTTATAACTAAATTCGCGGCGGCCATTTATCATTGTAGTGTCGGCATTGTATGTAAAATCTCCGTCTGAAGTCAGGTATGCCTGATCTTGAGAAACAAGACTAATCAGTCGATAGTTTGAGACTGCTCCAACATCGTTGGTTGCCACATCCACTTGTCCCATCATAACCAACTCTTCAAGCAAGAGTGAATCCGGGTTTGCTACCGGATAAGGCCTCACATCAACATGGAGGGTCGCGGAATCAATGCATCCAAACACATTTTCCCGGCTAAAAGCGAAATCAGTTGTGTTCCATATAGGCAAGGTAGGTGCTGCTGATTTCCCGATCAGGTTTTGATTCTCGTAGTACTTGTAATCCTTACCTGGAAATTTAAAAGCCGGTGCAATTTTCAATTCTGTTTCAGGGCAGGCAAGCACATCATCAAGCTCTATCATTTCAGGTTTAACAACAACCACTCGCATGCTATCCGTAAGTGATTCTGCTGAGTTATATGCCTTGCAATAGATGGTAAAGGAAGACACTGTTTTGATGGTTATGTTTTGAATCTCTGTTGGTTCCTGATCATCAATCCACCACAAATATTTCAATCGTTCCTTATGCTCTGCCTGGACTTTCAAACTAAAGCTCATGGGTTGCCTTGCACAAACGGTATCTCCCATGGGAGATACAATCTCCAATGCTTCGATTGGGTATTCCGGAGTTATGATCCAGTAGACGGAATCTTTCCCCACGTCAAAACCGTCAAACACCTCCAGCACAACCCAGCCACTGAAATGCGCCTGCACTCTTATCTCCGGACCATTTTCAATGGTTTCATCGGGGAGGAACCAGGTGTAGGTCAGGGGATACCCATCCAGAGAAACCGCATCTCCCCGAATGGTCACTGAATCACTTTGAATCACATTGCCCGGACTAATTGTAATTTCATTCACAACAGGAATCCGCTTCCCAAATTCAACATGTACAGTCACCTGATCTGTCACTGTACATCCTGAAGCATCCCTGACACGCAGTTCCAACAGGAAGTCTCCCTCCTTTGTTGACATAAAGCGACACTGATCCTTTTCGGTATTTGTTAATGTTGCACCCTCACCACTGACAATCACCCACTCATAAAATCGGCCCGATGTGGTGGATGCTTTACCCACCGTTGCAGTCTGATATTGTTTTGTTGTAACGTCATCTCCTGCATCTGCGAGAACCGGACTCCAGATAACATGTGCTTCCCCCGTGTCTTCACATCCGTAGATGTCGTACGCTTTAACTGTCAGAACCGCATCCTGTGTTCCGATGTAAACGGGATCTTCAGCGTGAATATCACTTAAGTCATCACCGGGTGACCAGATGAGGGAATCTACCCTCAGGGTATGTGAGGTGATGGTGACAGGATCACATCCGTTTGGAAAATAATACGTTGGACTTACGCTTACGACTGGGCGTTGATCCACGCGTATACTTACCCGGTCAGTGACACGGCACCCAAAATTATCCGTTGCATTCAAAGTGAAGGCAATCAACCTTTGTTCATAATCATTCCCCAAATAGACATTCGGGTTTAGTAAGGCTTCTTTTCCTTGATTTTCAGGCATTGAAAAGAGTGGTGCATTTGCCGTCCAATAAATGGATGAAACAAGGGTACTATCCACACTGCCATCCAAAACTGCACCACATACTCCCACGGTTTTATCTTCCCCTGCACTCACGTAGGAGCTACTGTTAAAGACCGTCAGGTTTAGTGTATCACGTTTTATACAACCATCAGAAGGACGCTCAATTTTGATCACAAAAGGAAATACCTTACTGGCATCCTCGTCGTTCATGTTGCTTATCCAAAGTGACTTCCGCAAATACACATTTAACGGATTGATGGGATTTCCAATCCACTCTTCAGGTTCCCACTGCACACTGTTACCAGCAACAGTCCCTTCAACCCTGATCCTGTAGTTCTCACAAATACCGATGGAATCATCATCTCCCGCATCGATAAAAAACTGTTCATCAGAAATATCGACAATGCTCGAATCTTTACATCCGTACGCATCGGTAATCACCAATTTAGCATATGTGCTTTCGTTAGAAACATTGGCAAAGAAAGGAGCCAGGGCATTTGCCTGAGCTTTATCTTCGGGATACCACTCATATTGAATATCATCACCATAAGAATATGAACCATCCAACATCAGGGAATCACATCCAATCTTCACGATGTTATTGGAAAGATCTGACAGTGGCGCATTCGCAACTTTCACCCGGACCTCATCTGTCTCCACACAACCAAAGCTATCTGTTACCGTAAAATAAAACACAAACGATTTTCCCTCATCAAATATCCCCGGGTTAAAGGAAGGGTTTGTTTGATCGCTGTTTTCAAGAATATCTGTTGGATACCATGAAAAGGTATATCCATCTCCGAGGGTACTGGAGTCAGTATTAAACTGTAAAACATGACAGGCTCCCAGCGTGGTGTCACCACCAGCTTCTGCAAGGAGAGGATTAAAAAAGTAATGAACCGTATCGCGTGATTCATTCCCATTGATATCTTTAATAAGTAATTCGATGTCATAATCGCCTCCCAGAAAAGCTTGAAACATAGGGTTTGAAGTGTTGCGTCCCAAAATGTTAATGATCTTCGGCCCTTTAACCATTTTCCATTCATAAAAAACAATGTCACCGCTTGACCCGGTAGCATCCAATGAATGGATTCCACACAAACCCAAGATCGTATCATTCCCCGCAAAAGCCTTCAGATCTGCAGTGCCTGCAAAATCTTCCGACATGATGCTTTGAGCAAAGAAAACAAATAGAAAAAAGGCAAAAAGAGTGCCAACTCTTCTGTGAGAGGGAGGGGACGTGAGGCGATTTGTTTCCATATAAAATACCTAAGGCATTATCAAAGAAACAAATGTAACAATTAGTTTGAAAAAATCTCTTTGGAATCGATAAAAATAAGAGAGTGAATCAATTAAAGCCATGAGAACTCCAATGGCTGATTGTTTTTCTATCAACGTATCACAGAAAGGGAACATGCATTCTGTATACAAAAAAAGGGCAGATCAACAATGGATCTACCCTTTTCTATTTTGCATTGCTTATTTTCTTTTTTTAGCTCTCTCTTTTAGCTGAGTTTTCTGTTGTTTTTGCATTTGGGTCAGCCGCTCCTGAAACCTGGAAGTTTTCTGAGGTTTCTTTTTATTGGCCTCAATTTTTGAAAGCAGGGCTTTTTCATTAACAAAGCGACGCATCAGGAATGTTTGGCCAACTGTTATTAAGGTAGAAAGGAAATAGTAATAGCTTAATCCTGCAGAGTATTTGTTAAAGATAAACAGGAACATGATTGGCATCAGGTACATCATGGTCTGCATTCCCGGCATTGAACTAGTTCCTGCCGTCATTTGCGAGTTTAATTTTGTATACACAACGTTGGTTATTGCCATCAAAATACAGAACAAACTTACGTGATTCCCATAGAACTCCGAGATGAGCGGAATGTGTGTATCCCACGAAACAATTGCATCATAAGACGCAAGGTCTGTTGCCCAAAGGAAACTTTCCTGTCGCAATTCGATGGAAGCCGGGAAGAAGTAGAACATGGCTACCAGAATTGGGAATTGAAACAACATTGGCAAACATCCCCCCATTGGGTTAACGCCTGCCTTTTTATACAATGCCATGGTTGCCTGCTGACGTTCCATGGCTTTTTCCTTCGGAATTTTCTCGTTGATCACATCGATCTGAGGTTTTAAAACCCTCATTTTAGCAGTTGAGATGTATGATCGGTAAGTAAACGGAAAGATGATCAATTTAATAAAAACTGTCAGTATCAGAATAATCAAGCCATAATTGGCAATGCGATTATCGAGGAAATTAAACACATTAATAACCAAATACTTGTTCACCAGATTCACACCAATCCAACCAAGGTTGATCAAATCCTCCATGCCATAATCAAGCTTCTTAAGGGTTTGATAATGGTTCGGGCCAAAGTAAAACTTCAGTGCTACGGCATCCCCCTGAACAGGGACAGCAATGTTAGAACTAAAACTGAGCAAGTAAGGATCAGTATCGTCATCAATGGCTTCCTGATACACTTGAGCACCAGAAAAGAACTTATCTGCGATAAGTACAGAAGAAAAGAACTGATCTTTATATCCAACCCACTTCACACGTGTTGTCAGATCTTTTTCGTCTGATTTTGTCCCGGCAATGTGTTCCACCTCATCCTCATGAAACTTATAATACAAGCCTGAATAACGCGCTTCAAAGTCACGCCCTTTTTCGTTTTGGCGCATTTTCATTTTCCAGTTCAGGTCGAATGAAGTTACTGAACGCGGTAAAATCTGCTCCACACCCTTCATGTTAAATTTGTAATCCACCATATAGGATTCAGGGGCAAGCGAATAGGTAAATTCAATAAATTTACCATCCCCAATCGAGGCTTTGAGCGCAACAGACTTTTCACGATCTGACACCTTTATTTTTTTACCCCTTGCCTCACTTTGAAAGAATATATCTTTTGTAGAAATCTGACGATTGGAGTTTGTAAAAAAATTAAAATCGAACTCCATTTCATCCCCTTCAAACAAGATGAGTGGCTTTTTATCATGTGTTAAATACTCTTTCAGATTTACAGAATGAACTCGACCTCCTTTGGTACTTAAAACAACCTCTATCTTATCATTTTCGAGGGTGATAAACTCTTCTTCGCCTTCAAGCACTGCTGCAAATTCACCATATTGACTTGCTAAATCAATCTTTTGCGCTGAATCCG
>JBFHER010000085.1:0-13393 GCA_041584055.1 Bacteroidales bacterium | reverse complement strand
TAAATGCGACCGAAAAGTACTGGCAAAATATCACCAGTGACAAAGTGACTCAGTTGAATAATTATGATTTACTTGTAATTACAAGGCAAACCAACAGTGCTTCTTATGTAGGACCTGATGGCACCTTTGATTTATGGGCCACGGTTAAAACACCTATCATCAACATGAGTCAGTTTCTGGGAAGACCAAGTAAAATGGAATGGTTCAATATGGAATCGATCACCGAAGACATTGGTTCGGCCATGGTAGCTATAAAACCTGATCATCCGGTTTTTACGGGGATTGATCTCGATGAGAACATGAATACAGGGACATTGGCTTCGCCAGGTTTTAACGGCTTTCCCATCGTTGATGCGGGCAATGGTGTTGTGCTTGCCGCTTCCGCGTCCACCGATTATGTTGCAATCGCTGAGTGGGGAATTGATACAGCTTTCTATTCTAATGCAAGCGATAATCCACCCTCCAATCAAGGTAGAAGGATGTGGTTTTCTGGCACAAAAAATACGGATGGTTATGCCTATAACGATAAAGGTATCAAGCTCTTTCTGAATGCGGTGGAATATATGATAACCGGATTGGTATCGGATGGATCTGAACCCATTAACAGTAACAAGTTGCAAGCCGAACTGTTTACATCTTCTGACGGATTGATTGTGGAGCAGACTGCAGATACGGCTGGAGGAAATGACATCATTTTTACAGGCAAAGGGCAGTGGGCTCAATATAACCTTGAGATCGAAAATGCAGACTATTACTCTTTTTCTCTGAGAGCATTTTCAACCGGTCGTGCTGACACCCTGCGTGTGTATGATGATAATACAATCATTGGACATGTGATTATCAATGGTGGCGGGTGGCAAAGCGTAACCATTCCACTCCAATTTGCTGCCAGCGGGACACGGTCAGTCAGAATTGAAGCCTTAAGTGATGTGGATTCCACGCGCATCAACTGGTTGGATTACATTGGGCTGGAACTTGAAGCATCAGGTATGAAATTCAATGCCAGTGCCAAACCATCAGAAATTACCATCAACGGGGTAAATATGCTGGGCTCATCAGCATCAAGTACATTTACACTAATGACCTTCGATGGAAAACAAATAAACAATTCGACGTCTTTTAGTTGCCTGGACTCTCTCAATTACTATAAGGTGAAACCAGGTGAAAAGGACCTTGAATTTACCTTCCGTGTTGATGCTTACCCGCGGCATATTTCATTGCATTTAGTCGATGTGAAAGGCAATGTGGCTGACCGCCAGCACGGACTGAAATTGAGCATCCGCTTTAATCAAAAGATGAGCTATAAAACAACCAGCGACCTGGTAACAACAGGATGGTCAAACTCAAATAATGATTTAACACTTTATTGGCGCGATTTGTGGGGTGTTGAATGGGATGGTAATCGTGGTGGCATTATAATCTGGGATGGGAACCTTTCAGGCAATACCCTTGATTTAGTTTTAGCAGA
Source organism: Bacteroidales bacterium (assembly GCA_041584055.1). Taxonomy (GTDB): domain Bacteria; phylum Bacteroidota; class Bacteroidia; order Bacteroidales; family UBA5342; genus JBFHER01. The sequence continues at coordinate 11,925 of JBFHER010000085.1, read as the reverse complement.
AATATGGAGCACAGAGGAATATGTGGAAAAGCCCGCAGGTCAAGTATCATGGACATCGTCTGATGTTTTTAATTGGATCAATAATTATGCGGCAAAGTTTAATAATATGACGCAAATTCAACTAGAACCAACATCACATGAAGAATTGTATGATATGATGGAAAACCTTGTTGAACCTTTAAATATCAAACAGGTATACCTGCATAACAACGTTTGGCGTAAAGAATACTGGTTAAATACGCGTTCTTTTGATTCAGTGAACGTGGATATGTTTCCAAGGGGGAAAGAAGACCTTAAGGCATTTGCAGATTATCTTCATGAGCGCGATATGACTTTGGCGTTGCACAGCCTGAGTTTTGGAGTTGGCCCCAATGATGCGAATTACATCGGAGCGAAGGTGGATCGTCGATTGGCCAAATGGACAACGGGTACTTTGGAAACAGCAATCACGAACAATGCTATGCGCATCCTTTACCGACCGGACAGCGTAGAAATGCTGTATCGTGCTGGTAGCGCACACATGCACAATGTAATTAATTTTAACTATTTACGTATTGATGAAGAAATTGTGAAGGTTGAATCATTCCAAAGAACAGAGAAAGACATTTGGGTCGTTCATTTGCAAGAGCGTGGGCATGGAGGAACAAATGCCTATGATCATTCAAAAGGCGCTGAGGTTGAAGGTTTACTTAAAACGTACGACAAGATTTTCATTCCTGAGTTTGACATGGGGCAGGAGAATAGCCTTGCTGACGAACTGATTAAAACGTATTATGATTTTGTAAATGAAATGGGCTTAGACCATTTGCACTTTGACGGATCATCATCCAATGAAAAATACAAGGGGTGGTCGTCACGCCCCATGTTCGATGCAACTTATGCGGGCACGAATCGCCCTGTAACCACCAGTATTGTTGGTGGTAACTTGGATGCCAACTTTGAATTGGAATTCAGCAAGATCAAGGATGTCTTATCATATTCGTATTTCCCTCTTGAAATAGGTCTGCGCCTGCATGATTCCGATCCGGGTAACCTTGCAAGTAGTTTTATGGGTGTACACATGCATGCTGCGGAGTGTATTCTTTTGAATGCCCGTCGCGTTAATTTTATTGGTATAAAAAATGCAAACGGAATCACACAGGAGCTGTTGGATAATCACGGTCTCACCCAAAATTCAATGAATATGTTTCAGTATTGGCAAGAAATTGCACCTGAAATTACCGTTGCGGATGTACAATACATAAATAGCAAGTACAACAGGACAAGTGGGTCTAATCATTACGAAAGCGAAGATGCATTAATACTCAGCAAAAATGCTGAAGGAAAGTATATTTTTACCCCCTATCATGTACTGGGTTATGCTGATGGATCAACTGATCCATGGACAATTTGGCAGGAACACGGAGCTGTTAGACGTAGTATCTTTACAAAAACCGAAGAGCCAATGGTGTTAAATAACCCCAAAGGTGAACGCGGCCTCAATGTTATCATCCGTGTAGTGGAGAACAGTCCGGCAATTACGAATCCGGGGGTAGCGCTTTCAAATGGAGGATACATTGAATTCACCGGTACGCTGAACACGATGCAATACCTGCGTTACGAGATTGGAGATACCGAAGCAACCGTTTGCGATAAGAACTGGATGCCTGTGGGAACCATGCCGGTAAGTCAAAGTAATTTTAACGCCCCTGCAGGTAATTTAACGGCAACCATGAAAGGAACAGGAGGCGCTTCTCTGGAGGTGCAACTATATGTGATGGACGATCCTTACGTGTTAACAACAAATGATGTACTTGATTAAAGGCTGATGTTGTTTTACGAAAAAATATTTTGAATAATAGATTAATGAAAGATAACATGAAATTTCTGACCCTTATAGTAGCAGGTTTGGCTTTTTGCTCATCCCTTTTGGCACAAGTTGACTTCGTTGATTATGAAGCCGAAGACCTGAATTTGTACAACTATTCTGCAGAGGCTGTCAATGAGGCATATGGGAAAGCGCTCATTCGTTTGGACAATAGTTTTGGTTCTGCAACCATTGCTATGGAAAGTACGAATACTTATTACGATATACAAGTGACCTATCTTGAAGAAGGGGGGGACTGTGCTTATGAGATATATGTTGATGATGCATTGGTAGATGCCTGGAGATCAGGTGAAAACTCCGGTATCTACAAAGATGATGTACTAAACAGGGTCACCCATCTGACCCAAAATGTTAAAGTAAGCGGTAATATTGAAATTGTTGCCTATGCCTCGGATGGGGAAAGTTGCAGAATAGATAAGGTCGGACTTAGAAAAACGAACATCGACGAAAACCAGTGCAACATGGTCTGGAGCAGCGGGAATTCCATCAGCAGCCTTTATGTTGGGGGTGCCGAACGCATTGGTTCACAGTCAGGATTCTCTATTAACGAGTTTAGTGGAAGTAAAATTAATTCAGTTGGACAGGTTTTAAAAGAGAAGACTGGTCAGCTTGCAGTTTTTACCGATACCTATGGATTTGCTCAGGTGAAATTCAGGGTGGAACGTTATAATTACCACGTAAGGTTAAAAATGATTGGCCTTGAATGTATGCCCGCAAATGATAAATCATTGTGCCCCGTGCTGTCTATTCCTTGTAACAGTGCTGTTGGATATGATGTTTTGGATGATAACATTGACGTTGTGAAATCAGGGAATAACCTCACCTTGTATTGGAACAAATTAGCAGAACGGGATTTGCTGCCAGGTGGTTATATCGCTTTGTATGCGGCCAATGAAGAAATGCAGGCCAGGGATGAGATAGCAACTCTGAACCAATTGGAACCACCTTTTTTCTCAACACCACCGACGGACATCTCGCTGGCTCCAGCCGAAATTACCGAAAACAACAGTATTGGGGATGTCATCGGTATACTAACTGCTGAGGACCCGGAAGACGACGTTGTGTATTATACCCTTGAAGAAGGTGAAGGGGATGATGATAACGGCAAATTCTTAATTATTTTAAATGAAATAAAAGCCCGGGAAGTTTTCGATTATGAAACGGATAGTCTATATACAATTCGTGTAAAAGTAACAGACAGTCAGCAGAACACGTATTCAAAGAATTTTGTTATTAAAATTCGAAAAGATAATGAAACATCATTGGTCAGAAACGTGAGCACCGGCAACACTGTGAATATCTATCCGAATCCAGCCAGTGATGTATTGTACATTGAAGCGAAAGATGCATGCCAAATTCAGATTGTCAATGTGGAAGGACGTTTGATGCATGTGTGTGAACATGTTGGTCTTCAAAGTGCTCTGGATCTGAAATCATTTCCTCCGGGGATGTACTTTGTAAGATTATACAACAATCAGTACCAAATTGTCCAAAAAGTAATCAGGGAATAAGACAGGTATTTACTATCTGGAATTTGATGTTAGGAATAAGAGAGTGCCCGGATATACGCACTCTCTTATTTTGTTATGGTTTACAGCGACAACTTGATTTGAAGGATGAAAAAGTAAAAGGATTACATTTGTCTTTTTGTAGCATTATTGCTCCAATCTTTTACCAATATATGGATGAATTTTGTAGCGATTATTGGTTGTTCACAAATGAAAGCAACAGATGAGCAAAGTGAAGCAATATTAACAAGCGGACTTTCATTTTCTTTACTTTATTAAATAAAATTTAGATTAGCAAATTCATAAATGAAATCACTACCTAAGTTCGTGACATGCCTGTTTCTTTTGTTTGGATCATATTTTGCCTATTCAAGCAATGTTGGCCCCTGGAATCTTCAAGCTTTATTTTCAGCACCAGACCATGAGCTGATAGATACAATTTCTTCAGTGGGGATGAAAGGTGTCCTTTACCAGTCTATTAATTATAAAGGAAATCCTGTTAAGGTATTTGCATATTACAGTGCCCCGAACGGTGAAATGCCCGAAGGAGGTTGGCCCGCTGTCGTTTGTGTTCACGGAGGTGGCGGAACAGCATTTGCAGATTGGGTGAAAAAATGGAATGAACATGGTTTTGCAGCCATTAGCATGGATTTGGAAGGTCACTATCCACTCAAAAAATCAACAGGATCTAAGGAAAGACTTGAAACGCCCAATCCAGGTCCGGTCAGAGTTGGTGTTTTTAACGATTTTGATAAGCCAATAGAAGAACAGTGGTATTACCATGCTGTTTGTCAGGTAATCGTAGCACATTCACTCATAAGGTCATTCCCCGAAATTAATGCCGAAAAAATAGGAATCACAGGAATCAGCTGGGGTGGAACACTTACCAGTACTGTTATGGGAGTGGACAGTCGTTTTGCGTTTGCCATACCTGTCTATGGATGTGGCTTTTTGCCAGGCTCAGATGGCCATCAGGGGGAGTCAATAATGCCCGGGAAGCATGCCGAGATAGTGACGAAATATTTTGACGGCTCGGCTTATTTTAAAAATGTTAAGATTCCAACACTTTGGGTAAACGGAACCAATGATAATCACTTTCCTTTACCATCAACACAACAATCTGCGCAAGCCGTTAATGGTGAAGCATCGTTACGCATAGGATTACGCATGGCACACGGGCATGGTGCCGGTTGGGAGCCTGAACTTATTTATGCATTTGCGAAAAGCGTTGTTGCCAATGGAACGCCTATTCTTAAATTCAAAAAAACAAAGCTTAAAAAGACGCAGGTAAAGGTGGATGCAACAAATAAAAAAGTTGTAAAGGCGCAGTTGCTCTATACAACCGACAATGGCATCTGGAACAAACGGAACTGGGATACAATGTCGGCAACTATTTCAGGAAACACCTTGTCAGCGGCTGTTCCAAAAGGATGTACAGCACTTTTTTTTAATGCGTGGGATGAAGATAATTTAATGGTCAGTTCTGAGCTGATTGAAATAAGTAGAAAGTAAGAATAGACCTTCAGTGTATATTATTTAAAAGGGATGATAAAAAAAATATTGAATCGTAGTAATCGTGTGACACTCCTAAGTGTTTTTGTGCTTTTTGCAGGTCTTGAAATGATGGCTCAGCAACAGTTTGAAGGGTTAACAAACGACTCTTATAACAACGCTAAGAAAACGTATAACTATACCTACTGGAATTCAAACTGGAAAACCAATCGTATTTCGAACCGTGTTTTTACAAATCACACCAGCTCTTATAAACTGGCAATTAATTACACAAACCTGAAAATTGAAAGCTTAAATGTGAACAAGGATATGGATATCCCATCCAATGCATTTCAGGAAACATTTCAGGAAACATTTCAGGTCAAGCAGGGAGGGGATATTCATGTTAAAATTTTGCAGGACGGGAAGGTGCTTTATCAGGTCGATAAAACCCAGCCAACAAATGAATCAAAAGACATAGGACAAATGGTCAATTATGGTACCTGGTATAATCGCAGGGTAATTGATAGTTTAAATTATACTCCTCAGGCACCTGTGGTTGGGACTCATTCAGGCATTGAATTTACGAATTGGCACAATCGCTTCAGGATTGCGTATCAATTGAAACCGCGAAGCACAATCAATGATGCGCAATTGCAATTGTCTGTTCAGATGCCGGAAGCTTTTGATACGATTTATTATAGCAATGGGGTGTATGGCTTTGGTAAAAGCCCTGATGGTGAAGGGTTTGCTGTAAAAGGGGGCGTCACTGCCGATTCCATTTCCGTTTGTGGTAGAACCATAACTGTATTTACAACAAAACAAAACCTGATTGCAAATTCTCAATATCAACTATCATTGATTTTTTATCCTGTAAAGGAAAATTTGAGAAGAAACTTTGAAGGTGTCTTTGATGATATTGGAGAAGTGACCATTACAGCTTCACAAACTAAACCCGATAAGTATGGCCATGTTTCCATCGCTTATGCTCCGGATGAAGGGCTCCATTATGTGGGAATTCCAGAATATAATATGGGATACAACAATGAGAGTGCAATTGATGTAATGCAAAACATCAACATGGAAATAGAAAATAACAACGATTTTGATAAAAGGGTGCGTTTATGTTTCAACGAGGATGCACCAAAGAATGTCGTTGGTTTTTCATCCATGTTAAGAAATCCGAATGGTGACCCAACAGGTTTACCATTGCAGATTTCAAAAAACTGGCATACGAATCCGCGACTTTACTCCGGGTCCTGGGTTAAAGAATATACAGAAGTCATTGTGCCTGCCAGATCAACACTGAAATTCGATTACACCCGTGTGGGTGCAAGATGGGGAAAGGTGTTTGGTGCTTTTTCACATCAGTTGTGTGTGGTGGGAGCCGGTGTGCCACGGGGAGGTTGGTTAGAGGCCGGATTGGGAGGCTTTGGTGAAAGCATAACATTCTCCCCTGACATTGAATATGGCAATGCCAATGTGTGCGATTATCGCCCGTTTTTATGTACCAACCAGTATTATGGTGGAACGTCGAAAAAATATGGCTGGACAGGAAATCTGGGTGGCATGAATTTATTTAATTATGAAAATACCAGCGGAGAAATAGATTATCAATCGCAGGTGAAAACCCGGTTTAAAAAGTATGGGCCAAACTTAACCGAAACATCCATTTCAACCTACTCTTCAGATGAGAAGCTAAAAATGGATTACACTTATCAACTGAATCGATCTGACGATTTTTTAAGGGTTTATTTTAAAATTAAGGTGAAAGCATTAGAGGATGTGCCCTTCAGTCGTTTCGATTTCTTTCAGATGGGGCATGATACTTACCGTAACTTTAGGGCACGTTCGATTGCGTATGGGAACAGTGAAGGACTTGTGGGCGAATTTACACCGGCAACAGGTAAAACAGGATACACAACCGCCCCCATTGCCCTAACGGGTGATGATCCATGGGTTTGGGGTGGTGATGCCGTACGTGTTTCAAGCAACACGACCTATGAAGGATTGGACATTGATGCCAACAATTCTTTTATTATTCGTTCATACACAGCTTCGTTTTCTGGTCAGGAGAATAATACCCCTTATTTTCGCGAACGCATCACCTACACCAAAGACCAGTACCCAACGTCTTACTGCATTGTGCCGCCACCAGGTGTTAACCAATTTGTGCAAGGCGATTCCCTTGAGATGATTCTTGAGGTTTGTTTAACACCAAAGGTGGATCAGGTGTATTATGGCCCCAATGTTAATTTTAAAAAGGCACTAACAGCTTACGGCAATGAATGGAAGCTTTTACACCGCGAAGTGATCGGTAATAAAATTACTGCAAGCTCAAACACAAACGAAGTAAGTCTTGATTACCCATTAACCGTAAAAGCAGAGAATAACACGGCAAGCGTCACGGTCACAGGAGGTGTGGGATATATCCCAATAGTGTTCTCAAACCTTAGCAGTATTGATGATCCAAAATTGTACCTTGTTACGGATGATGGTGATGTCCTAATTGATCAATCAAACCATGGGAATGATTTTTGGCAGGCTGAATACGATGTGGAAAAAGGCTTATACGAACTAATCTATAATCTGAACCACGATACAACTGATGATACCCTTGGTATTTTCAGTTACAGATTGGAAGTTGCACCTTCTGCCGGTCCAAATGCCGATGATTTTGCTATATCAATTCCCGAATCTGAAATTTCAGCAAAGGCATATTTAAACACAACAACCATTTGTCATACGCCTCTATCCAATACAAACAGGAACATAGCTCAAGAGGGGGTCGCGTCACAATCATCAACCACCTACGGTGCTGACGCTTCGCGCGCAATCGATGGAAATACGAGTGGAGAATGGATGGATAATTCATTAACCTACACCGAAAACGAGAATAATCCATGGTGGCAGGTGGATTTGGGATACGAAACCATCATTGGTGAAATAAGGCTAAACAACCGCACGGATTGTTGTGAGGATCGCCTAAGCAATTTTACGGTATCAGTCATCAATGCAGAAAACGAAACCACCTTTAGCCAGTCCTTCACATCTTATCCGGATCCAATTCTGTCGATAGATGCAGGAGGCGTGAAAGGGCAGGTTATAAAAGTTCAAATTGAAGGAATGGGTACCTTAACCTTGGCTGAAGTGGAAGTTTTTAATTTTCCTTATGAAGTGGATTTTAATGTAGTGGATGCTTCCAACAATGCACCTTTGTATGGCGTGCTGCTTGAAGTAAATAACCACCGTTATGCCACCAATAGTCATGGCTTTGTGTCGGCATCCTTGCCAGTAAATGAATATGGGCTGTCGCTTTCTAAAGCTGGATATCATACACAGTACGAAAGTCTAAACGTCGCAAAAGATACTTCCTTGACCATCGCCATGTCTGCGAAAGAAATGGTTGATTTTAGCTTACTTGTTACAGATTCAGGGAATGGTGATTCGCTTTCTGAAGTAACTGTGACCATTGGGGATTCTGTTTTTACTACCAACGAAAACGGAATGTTATACTGTACCTTGTGGGAGGGTGAATACGTGCTTACTCTTGAGAAAGCGTTGTATTTTAAGGTGTCACAGACTTTAAATCTGGAATCTTCTGATTCACAGACTTTAAAAATGTCCAAAACCTTAAATTCAATAACTTTTCAGGTGAAAGATCAAAGCACACAGGCTGCAGTCGAAGGTGCAATCGTAACGGTTAATTATTTAGGTTATAAAACCAATGATGCTGGTGAGGTGACTTTTTTATTGGCACCTGGAGAACACAGTTATTCGGTCATTAAAGAAGGGTATAAATCACAGGATGGGACTGTTGTTGCCGCAGGTGATGCTATTGTTACCATCCAATTAACAAACCCGCTTGCCGTAAACGTTGTTGAAAAAGACGGATTGAAAATTTACCCCAATCCGGCGAAGGATTACATCATTATTGAAAGCAGCAAGGAGATGAAAAAACCGATACAAATCTTTTCTCTAAATGGTATTGAGTTGACGCAAGCTATTTCGGTTCACAGAAGTGGCACCATCAATGAGATAAATATTGAGAAAATTGCATCCGGCGTATATATTTTAAAGGCCGATGCGCAATACAAATTAATTAAAATACAAAAATAGTGTGAAGTCGTATCACAATTGAGTGATTCAGATACGGACAGAGTGAGATGAAATTTTATTTAAAATATCAAACCAACATTGATACAAATGATTAATTCTTTATTGAACATCAATCGCCACTTAATTGCGGTGTTTTTACTGTTCTTTGTGGCAAATGGTTTTTGTGATGCAAAAAACTCAGGAAAAAAGTCAAAACAAGCTAGCACCAATTTCCTGCAAATTCTTACCGACGATCAGGGCTGGGGAGATCTGGGGTCGTTTGGACATGTGTTTATTGAAACACCCCATATTGACAACCTGGCAAAGGGAGGAATTAAATTCTCTAACTGTTATTCTGCTGCCGCTGTCTGTTCACCCTCTCGGTCTGCCATTTTAACAGGCAGAACACCATACAGGAATGGCGTCTACAGATGGATCCCAGCCGACCATTTTTGCTATCTGGAAGAGGATGAAGTCACCTTGCCTCAGCTCTTAAGGAAAAATGGTTATCAAACAGCTCACTTTGGTAAATGGCATTTGAGCAACTATACAGAAAAGAGGGTTAAGGAAGAAAATACCTGGCCACAAAGATATGCTGATTTTGGCTTTAGTACGGACCCTAAGCAACCAGATATGCATGACTATGGTTATGACTACTGGTTCGCAACGGGCAATGTGGCTCGTCCATGGCATAGAAATCCTGAAAACTTTTTCTTAAATGGCAAAGCCATGGGTTTAATGGAGGGTTTCTCCGCACAAATAGTAGCTAAAGAATTAATTAAATGGATAAAAGAGTTTCGCGTAGATGATAAACCATTCTTTATTACGCTTTGGTTTCATGAACCACACGGACCAATTGAAAGTGATCCAGGATTTATTGCAAGGTATGATAACAAAGTTGATGACGAAAACCTGAAGCAATACTTCGCGAATGTCACGCAAATAGACGAAGCTGTTGGTGAGATTGTGCAAGCCTTGAAAGAAGAGGGGGTTTTTGATGAAACCTTGATATGGTATACTAGCGATAATGGGCCGGAGGGTGATACAGAATATGGCTCCCCAGGTAAAACAGGGAATCTTGGCCGTGATAGATACCGCGGTAGTACTGGAGGATTAAGGGGACGTAAAAGACATACACATGAAGGAGGAATAAGAGTGCCTGGGATTGTATCCTGGCCTGCCCAGTTTGAAAGAAAAGGTTTACAACCCGGTGGCATTTCTGATGAACCAATCATTGGCTCGGATATATTTCCAACATTTCTTGAAATTGCTGGCATTGACCTCCCAACAGATGTGACCCTTGATGCCACCTCCATTTTGCCGATTTTTGAAAATAAAGCGTTCAAACGGTCAAAACCACTTTACTGGAGAAACAACTCTCATGACTTTAGAATTGCCTTGCGTGAAGGCGACTGGAAGATTATTGCAAAAGCTGATCAAACCGGATTTGAACTATATAACCTGAAAGTGGATCCCCGGGAAACAACCAATTTATCGGCACATGAACCAGCAATATTTGAAAGCATGAAGAAGTCACTTGTTGCGTATGATAATGAAGTGCTCAAAGAAGGGCCTGATTGGTGGAAAAAGGACGGTAATGTAAAAAATATGCCTGATTTAAAATGAGTTTTGAGGTACAATTTGACAACTGATTTAACAATGAAAAATTATGATTAAGAAAGTAATTCGCGTTACATTTATGCTGAGTGTTCTTCTAACGGGGTTGATAACTGCCACTTTTGCGCAACATCAGACAGCACTAAAAAAAGGACCTCTTTTTAACGATGCGGAACGCAACGAAGAATTTATGGATTGGGGACTGGGGATGTTTGTGCACTGGTCGCATGATTCTCAATTAGGATCAGTAATCAGTCACTCCATGGTTGGAGCATCCGAAAAATACCTTGATCGTTATATCAATGAACTTCCAAAAACATTTAATCCAAAACTTTATGATCCAAATGACTGGATGGAAATTGCCAAACTGGCTGGTGTTAAATACATGGTGTTCACAACAAAGCATCACAATGGGTTTTGCATGTGGGATACAAAAACCACCGATTTTAACATCATGAACACACCTTATGGAAAGGATATTGTTAAGGATTATGTCAAAGCATGTCGAAGTCATGGCATAAAAGTTGGTTTCTATTTTTCACCCGAAGATTTTATTTTCTTGCACCGGATGGGCGAAACTGTTCGTAGGGTAGGTACATCTGGGAAAGAAAAAGACGGCTTAATGGCCTATAACAAAAAGCAACTGGATGAACTCTTTGGTAAATATGGCAAAATAGATGTTGTTTTTTTCGATGGTGGAGAAAAAGAGGAACTTGCTCAATACATTCATAAACTTCAGCCAAATTGCCTGGTAACCCGGGGGGAAATGGAAACCCCGGAGCAAAAATTACCCAAAGAACCAATTCCAGGTCCATGGGAATCGTGTTTTACACTTGGAACACAATGGCAATTTAAACCCACCAACGAGGAATATAAAACGGGTGGGACCTTGATTGAAATGCTAATTGAAACCCGTGCAAAAGGCGGGAATTTATTAATTAATGTGGGACCTGAGCCATCGGGCGTGATCCCTTTTGAACAAGAACGCATTTTTAGGGAGCTTGGACTTTGGATGTTTATAAATGATGAAGCGATTCATAATACCCGTCCATGCCCGGTTATCAGAGACGGTGAGGTTTGGTACACACAATCAAAAGATGGAAAATCGGTTTATGCCTTTTTAACAGAATTCTCCGGTAAAAACAGATGGAAACGGGGTGATCGAAAAGAAATTCTTTTAAAAGATCTGCAGGCAACAGAAAACACAGTAATCTCCATCCTTGGACAGAACGATAAAGTTCTCGAATATGAACCCGATGCGGATGTAAAATCAAGGTTTGAGCAAACATCGAAAGGGCTGGAAATATCGGTGGTGAGAGCACAACGAATTTACAATAACCGATC
>JBFHER010000084.1:0-14084 GCA_041584055.1 Bacteroidales bacterium | reverse complement strand
TCAGCACCAATGATTGCGCCACGAATAACGTTTTCTGAAAACCTGAAGTTGCTGTTTGGTGTGTTTCGAATGTCTCCATGCCCCAGAAAGACAGTATTTAAATTACAACGACTGATGTCAATAAACATGATGGTGTCATTCAAAGAGCTGCCAAAAAGGATGTCGTTGTAAAGGTATACACCACTCAGCGAGGAGCGGCTTCCAGCTTGTGAAAAACGGATGTTGGCTCCCGAGATCATACTAATTGAAGTGGCAGCTGATGAGTCGGGATAATGTCCGGCACCGACAATGTGAAGTTCTTTATCAATGAGTAATTCGGCACTAAGCAAAATATTTCCTCCCGGTAAATAAATAGTGCTGCCCGCCTGTGCGTGCTTAACGATTGTATCAAGACGGGAATGCACATAGATTTCGTCACCATTTTGAACCACAATAGGAGCTTGTGCAAATATTCCAGCACAAATAAACAGTGAAATTGCAAACAGTAAAGTGCGTTTCATAATGTTTTATTTAAGTACTCTGAATCATTTGTTGTGGACTAATTGTCCTGTGCGGAAACTTTAATTTCAACGGGTAGCATGCCGTTGCTTGTTTCCAGATTGATGTTCACATATTTGATGTGAGGATAGGCAGGAATAAATCCGGCTTTGATGGAGTCTGTTGCACCGTAAAGTCCGATGTCAGAACCATCGTTTGCCATTCCTTTGGCCGGGCTATCTGGTTTTAAATGATAATCGTTTTCGTAGGCAAATGTATTTGGGGCGGCAACATCCTTAAACTGATTAATGCCTTTGCCAATCAGGTTATTTATTCCCATGTTTGTTCCTTGTGGCAAAACAATGCTTTCTGCAAACAGGTTATTCATAAAGGTGTTGTTTTGACATTCATATAGGGACGTATGGTATTGAATGAAGATGGAGTTTAATATCAATGAATTGGATGTTCCGAAGAAAACGTACTTTGGACCATAGGAGATGCTTCTTCCGAGTACAAAAATATCCCGATTGAATTCAGATTGATAAAAGTTGTTAACAGTTCCGTTAATAATGCATTTTTCCACTATAACATTGCTGCCGTAGGAAGCATTCATCCCCGAGATGTAACACTCGCTAAGCCTAAAATTTATATTTAGTGTGTCGTTGTTCCCTTTTAGTGTTATCCCTCCATCAATTCTGCATCGTTCGAAAGTAACGTCCGTTGCATTGTCTTCGGCATCGTTAAAGTTGAGGTTTCCTCTGAAAAAGATGCCCGTGAAATACGAATTGTCGCAGGTCCCTTTTAAATAAAGGTAGTTTGTTATTGCGGTAAAATAGGTGGCTGATGTGGAGTCCGGATGATGACCGACACCAATCCATGCAAGGGATTTTGTGATATTCTGAGGAGCTGCAAACTCCCCTCCGGGAAGATAAATCGTATCGCCATCTGAAGAAGCATCATATGCCTCGATCAATGAATTAAAGACAGCTGCGGTCCCATTCTGAACAACAAAGCTGTGTTGTGCATGAAGATGACCAAATACGAAACACAAGAAAATCATAAGGGGGTAAATCTTTTTCATAATGTGGTTGTTAAGTGATTCAATTTCTGAATTTAAATGTAGTGAATTTAAGCTTTATTAGGAAACAAAATCTGAAAAATAATTGGCTGTCATTCACAAAAAAATCCTCCAGAGATTATCTGAAGGATTTAATGTAAACCGCTAAGAAGTTTATAAATAATTTAGTTGACTCAAAGATATAAAGATTTTTATTAAGTGTTGGTTTTCCTTGTATCAAATCTCCGCGATCAGTTTTTAAACTTTAGGAATTTCCTGTTAGGCATGATGTCCGGAGATGTGAATCGATACACCACCTTTTTTATGTCCTTTTTCAACATACTCGTGTGCGTCAACAATTTCTTCCAAAGGATAGATGCGGTCCAGGACGGGTTTAAATACCCCGGAATCAACCATTTCACTTATTCTGTTTAAGCGCTTCGAATTCATTTGCATGCTTTTCCCGTCTATAGAGACATAATTGCCAGCTTTTGTAAGTGCAGTTTTGCAATGCATTTTTAAAGCAGAGGTTTTTCTGGTACCTACGGCGTCAAGCACCAGATCGAAACGATCCTCATCTGCAAGGGAATTGGTTAAAGTGTAATCAATACACCTGTCTGCACCAAGCGTTTTAAGCAGATTGAAATTTTCCGATCGACAGACGGCAGTTACATATGCGCCATGATGTTTTGCGATTTGTACGGCGATTGTTCCTGAAGTGCCGGCGGCACCATAAATTAAAACTTTTTTAGCAGTTTTGATGTTACCCTCCTCCAGATATTGAAGGGCAAGAAGACCGCCATAGGCCGCCGAAGTCGCATGGTCGAAATCAATGGATGAGGGCATCAGGCTGATGCACCCTGCCATGGAATCTGTTTCTTTCATGCACAAATATTCAGCATAACATCCAAAACGAAAACCAGTCATCCCATAGACTTTATCGCCGGGTTTAAAGCGCTTTATTTTTGCCCCAACGGTGTCAATTTCGCCTGCAAACACAATGCCCAATACCGGGTTCCGTGGTTTTTTGTATCCAAGAATGATTCGCATCACCATTTTATAGAAGGGGGAGGGCATGTCCATACCACGAATAAAGAGATCACTTTGCGTCACTGCTGAAGCTATAACCCTTACACTGAGCTGATCTTTTCCTGGTATGGGCTTATTTATTTCAGTCAGGCGCAATACCTCCGGTGGCCCATAGCGGTCACAAACAACAGCTTTCATTGTTTTTTCTTTTTTGCATTGATGGCGTCCTTTTCAGGATCATATAAAAACACGTCTTCCAGAGGTGTGTTAAAGATATGGGCAAGGCGAAAGGCCAATTCCAGAGAGGGAGAGTAGTTTCCTTTTTCGATGGCAACGATGGTCTGACGTGAGATGCCGGCTTTGTCGGCCAACTCCTGCTGAGTCATCTCATCAGCATTGAAGCGTAATCGTCTGATATTATTTTGAATGCTGCGTTTTGCCATTTTAAATTCCTTTTCTGTAAAAATAAATTTGTGTTCCGTTATCCACGATTTCGGAGATTAAACCGGTTATAAAAAAGACAATAAAAATTCCATAAAAAGGCATGCCCACGGATAGGCCAATAATCCCGAGAACAAAGCCGCTAGAAAAACTGTAATATGCATTTCTGGTCCCTTTTAATTTAATCAGTTTGTCACGTTCATCTTCCACAGGAATATCCTGCTCCTTGGTTGCAATCGCATTGATAATATGAAAGATGATATAAATTATTATGCGCGCAACAATCGAAACGCCCATGAAGATAAGGAATATGACTCCCCAGGTACCGACATCTTCGGTTAAATCAAAACGCCCGTCTAAATGTCTTTGATAAACTACCCACCCAACAATTGCAGTAATCAGGATACCGCTAAAAATATTCACGATATTTTCTTTCTCTCTGTAATCCATAGTTTTTTAATTTTATGTGTATAACAAATCAAACAAAAAGTATATTATTTACGACACAAAGTTAAGTAAAATATTCAAAATGTAAAGAAAACCATACATAAAAATTTATTATTTAAACGTGAAATGTAGCGCTAACCAAAGCGATAAGTTCAAGGTGATAATAATAAGATGTTGGTTGTTAGTATTTTAGTGGTTGAATATTTTTTTGTGAATTCAAAGCTGATTCAGATTTTATTTTAGTAGTACTTCTCCTTCAATCTCGACCAAAAGGTTGTCTCTGCACACATCCGCTTTTATAAACACCATGGGAAGATCTCCATAAAACTTGTGACAAACAGATTGAATTGTTTTAAAATCAGCTTCATTTTTAACATACACACGCATATGGCCATATTCTGTGCGCATGTCATTTATAGATAGCTGTTTTAAAATCTGCTCTGAATAAAGCTCCCGTATGTTATTAATACTTACTTCGGTTTGCATGGCTGGATTGTCTATCCCAACGGTTTTCTCGCCTATGATAGAAGCTGTTCCGGAAATAAAGAACATTGACTTATCTCCACATTTCAGGTAGCGTGCGCGTTCAAATTTTGGGGTTGTCTTCACCAGACAACTGCCTTTTAATACCTGCGTACTGTACTTGTGAGCTGATATTTGCTGACTGTTGTCTACGGGAGCTGTCACAGCTGAATTACTTTTCATTGCAATGTATTCAATGATCAAGCCTCCTTGATTCATCCCAATTCCTGTCGCAGCCGGGAAGCCACATTCTTTAAAATGGTCGTTATAAAATAGAGAACGAACATCGTTAAAGTCCTGATAGTTCTGATGCACACCTTCAACGGCCACTATTTCTTCAATATAATTCCATTGTCTGATGATAGAATTAATAGGGAATTGTAGGGAATTCAGGTTTTTTCTAAGCGCTTCAAAAACAAGTTCTGAATTTTCAGTTGCACTGCGTGAATGATTTGCCTGCAGGGTGCCGATTAGAAATTCAGAATCCTCTTTTATAAATAATTTAGAGTTTCCAAGTGTATTTGTGTAATTTTCGCAGATCCATTCTTTTTGATTGTAGAAAAATGCTTCAATCATGATGTTGCAAGTGAGCGGAGGTTGCGCAATTACACTGATAAGGAGTGAGGTTTGAAATTCATTTGAAACGGTTTCCAAAAGCGTCTTGCGTGTTTGAGAATAAGCGCTTGCAGAGCTGGAATCAACAAAGAAATTAATTTTGTATAATTCCAAATCCTGATTGAGCTCACGAAGCTGTGTTAAACAGTCTTCAAGTTGGTCGTTTAAGCTCAGATGATTTGTATGAGGTCTTATAAAAACCCGTTCTCCACCTAGAAAATGCATTTAATTCATATTAAAGCTAACAAAAGTAATTAATTTTCAATTTTTCAAATGTTTAGCCAGCTTATTTGCATCTTACTTTAATGTTTTTTAAGCATGCACGGAGCTAAAAAATTACATTGTTTACATTTGAAAGGCTGTTAAGCCAATTCATTTAATTTGGATTTAAACAGGACACTTCCCTTTTTGAACTCTTCATGTGCACTCGGTCCGGCAATGCAACCGCCTTCGCAAGCCATCACTTCATAAAAATTTCCCTGGCTTTTTCCTTTGGTTGCCATTTTAAGGAGGGTCATGCTTTTTTTAGTTAAACCGTCAATTTTTATTGGTTTAATGGCAGCTTCAACGTTTTCTGCAAGAACTGCTGCTGTAACGCCTCCAGATCCGCCAAACATCTGGCTTTCGACACTTGTCTTGTTCAAAGATAGCGGCGATAATTTTTTCATGTCAACATCATAGCCAATGAAACACGAGTCCAGTTCCTCAAAGGTCATCACATAGTCCACATTGGATGCGGATTGCGCTTCTTTTCGTTTCGCAATGCAGGGGCCGATAAACACAACGGCTGCATCCGGATGTTGTTTTTTTACCATCTCCGCAGTGTAGTACATGGGTGATTTTGTGTGCGACACAAATGGTTTAAGCTCAGGCAGATGCTTGTCTACCGCTTCCATATAACCCGGGCAGCAGCTGGTGGTCATGAAGCTTTGGCCGTTTTCAAGTTTTTCCTTGAGTTCAATGGCTTCATTTGCAGCAGTGACCATGGCACCATTTGCAACTTCTATTACATCATGGAACCCGAGTGCTTTTATCCCTGCAAAAATCTGACCTGTGGATGCCTTGTATTGACCCATAATGGAGGGGGCTACAATCGCAATCACTTTTTTGCCTGCCTGAATGTTTCTAAAAACATCTACAAGATTCGAAATTTCAAAAATAGCGCCAAATGGACAGGCATTCACGCAGCGTCCGCAGTAGATGCATTTTGATTCATCAATTTGCTCAATGCCATATTTATCTTTTTGAATTGCATTCACCGGGCAGGATTCTTCACAGGGCACCGGCATGTACACAATGGAATGATACGGACACGCCTTCTGACAAATCCCACAGTTGATGCATTTTGAATCATCAATGACCGCCTGACCATTGCGTTTAAAGTCAATGGCGTCTTTCGGGCAATTCATGCTGCAGGCACTTCCCACACATCCTTTACACAAATTGGTAACGATGTAGTTGGCTTTAACACATGAGGTACAGGCTTCGTCAGCTACCGTCAGAATTCGTTCGTGAATTGAATCGCGATCAAGCGCTCTTTGGGCATAATCCGAGAGTGGTGTGAGCTCGTCTTTTTCATCACCCACAGCATATCCCAACACCGGCATCATTTTGTATTTGATAATTGCACGCTCCTTGTAAATGCAGCACCTGCGTTTCGCATCCTTATGACGTGGGGAATACTCAATTGGAAGCCGATCGATTTCTTCAACCAGTTTGCCTTCTTTCATCAGTTTTACCGTCCTCGCCATCAGGTCACGACGGATAATCATTGTGTTGTTGACTAATGCCATTTTATTTCAGATATACCAGTTTTTTCGGGATTTTTTCCGGTATTCAGAATTGAGGGCGCAAAACTATAAAAAAATATTCAGGACCGCGCATAATTAAGGAAATATTTCTTTAATTATAGAATGAATGTTATTAAGTGTCTGCAATGGTCTGGAAGAGAGCTGAATGTGTGCTTATGGCAAAAAAATAATTAAATGACGTAAAAAATATATCTATACGAATTATGTAATATAAAACATAAAACGTAAATTTGATTTGATTATAGTATAGTTTGAATGGAAGACAATAAGAAATATCAATTGGTATTAGCAACTGCGCATCAACTTTTTTGGAAGTTTGGCATAAAACGGGTCACCATCGAAGAAATTTGCAAGGAGGCAGGCATTAGTAAAATGACTTTTTACCGCTACTTTCCCAATAAGATTGAGCTTTCTAAAAGGGTGCTTTCAAAGGTGTTCGATGACGCGGAAGAGAATTACAAACGTTTGATGCAGCAGGACATTTCTTTTGCTGAGAAAGTGAAGCAACAGGTGGTGATGAAATTTGAGGGCACTCAGGATATCAGTGCAGAAATTATTGCCGATTTGTCATCGGGTTGGAACGAGGAGCTTCAGGCATTTTATGAGGCTTACGCAAAGAAAATGACCACGATGGTTTATAATGATTATGCCGAGGCGCAGCGTAAAGGAGAAATCAGGAAGGATGTGAAGCTGGATTTTATTTTCTACATGAGTACTCAAATGGCAAAAATGTCTGCCGATCAAGAATTGCTTGCTATGTATGGTTCTGTTCAGGAAATTATTATGGAATTTATGAATTTGATGTTCTACGGAATTCTCCAACGCAAATGATACGATTTGTCGGCATATTGATTTTTGGCTTGTTTTTTCTGGCATCGCAAGCACAGGAAGTATCCCTGAAGTACAAAGGCCAATTGTCTACTTATGGCCATTACAATCCATCAAATGCTGAATCCCTGTGGTTTGGGGGACGTTATTTGCCGCAGTTAAATCTTGGCATCGATTTGTTGAATGGTGGATTGATTGATTTTGAAACGTCTGCAAATATTTATGGAAATGCAGCCATCATACCTTTTACTGATTTAAATACGGATGGTGAAATAAAGCCATACAGAGCCTGGGTGCGCTACAGTACTGCTCAATTAGAGCTGAGAGCCGGCTTGCAAAAGATTAATTTCGGTTCTGCCAATTTATTACGTCCACTGATGTGGTTTGATCAAATTGATCCACGGGACCCTTTAAAATTAACTGATGGCGTTTGGGGTGTTTTAGGACGCTACTATTTTTTGAACAATGCAAATCTATGGCTTTGGGGTTTGTATGGGAATAAAAATCCAAAAGGACTGGATCTTATAAAAAGCAATGCTGAAATCCCGGAATTTGGGGGGCGATTTCAAATGCCGGTACCATTGGGTGAAGCAGGTCTGAGTTACCATCATCGGTATGCCGACAGCAGAGGTTTCAGTGACGAATTTCCTTCCTTTGAGCGCATGGAAGAGCATCGGTACGGTTTTGATGTCCGATTGGATTGGGCCCTGGGAACATGGATTGAGGCCTCCTGGGTTTCAACGAATGAAGCTGTTGGGATGTTTCGTAATCAAGAGGTTCTGAATTTGGGATTGGATTATACTTTCGGAATAGGGCGTGGCTTGTATTTGGTTTTCGAACAATTGTTGCTTGCCTATGACGAACGGGCCTTCGCATTTAATGATCCTGTGCCCTTTTCTCTGTTATCAGCTTCTTACCCCATTGGTATGTTTGATAATGTAAGTGCGATCTTTTACTACGACTGGTCTAACAATAATACATACAATTTTGTGAATTATCAGAAACAATTTAGTCAACTGAGTTTGTATGTAATGGCTTACTGGAATCCGAAAAGTTTTGCCATCCCGGGACAGGGGGGAACCACAAATCTGTTTGGAGGAAAGGGGGTTCAGTGCATGTTGGTTTGGAATCACTGAATAGAGAATCGTGGATGATGAAAAGTGTTAGGTGAATAGCGGGCAATGTATGGGGCAGGACTATCGCATCAAAAAGGTAACAGTTTGAGTTAAAGAAATGAACGCACAAAATCTATAATCAACAGGAATATTATGGAAATCATTAAAATTGAGAATCTAACAAAGCGTTTTCCGGTGGGTAGCAGTTATTTTACCGCTTTGAAAAATGTGAATCTTTCTTTTGGGAAAGGCGAATTTGCGGGTTTGATCGGACCAAGCGGTTCGGGAAAAACAACCCTGCTTAACATCATCGGATCTCTGGATAAACCTTCAGAGGGAGCCGCCATTGTTATGGGGCAGCCCATTGCTTCCCTTTCACATAAACAATCTGCAAGACTCAGAAACGAGCACATTGGGTTTATTTTTCAAACCTACAACTTGCTGCCCGTTTATAATGTTTACGAGAATGTTGAGTTTGCCTTGTTGCTGCAAAAAATGTCGGCAGCTGCTCGCAAGAAAGCAGTATTGGACGCGCTTGAGTGGGTAGGTTTGACCGATAAGATTAAATCAAAACCGGCACAACTGTCCGGAGGGGAATGTCAGCGTGTGGCCATTGCCAGATCCATGGTGAAAAAGCCTGAAATTGTGCTGGCTGATGAGCCCACAGCAAATCTGGATTCTGAAAACTCTCATCACATCCTTCAAACCATGGCGGATTTGAATAAAGAGCTGCAGACGACTTTCATTTTTGCCACCCACGATGAGAAAGTGATGAAATACCTGAAGCGAAAAATTAACCTGGCTGATGGCAAGGTCGTGGGGGATCTTGTTTGTGATCCGGTGGTCCAGTGATTGGGTATTCCTGCATCGTAGATTCGTAGGATTACCGAATGGCAAGTTGAAGCTATAATCATAACATAAATATCAACAAAATGACAGCCTTAAAATTAGCATTTAAAAACCTGATTGGTGCCGGTTTACGCACCTGGCTCAATGCCGGAATCCTGTCATTCTCGTTTGTGATTATCATTTTTTACAACGGTATGATCAATGGATGGAATGCGCAGGCACGACAGGACACCATCAGTTGGGAAATAGGAGGCGGCCAATATTGGCATCCTGATTATGATCCCCTGGATGTTTATACATACCAGGATGCACATGCTCAGATGGGAGCGGGTGTACAGAAGCTGATTCACGAACATCAGCTGACCCCTATTCTTTTAACTCAGGCGTCTGCTTATCCGGAAGGACGGATGATGAGTGTGTTGCTGAAGGGCATTGATCCGGATCAGACCTTGTTGAAAATACCATCAGAAAAGTTGAAAACCAAATGTGAAGAGGTCCCCGTAATTATAGGAAAACGCATGGCCGATCGGCTGAAAATTGAGAAGGATGAAACCATGCTTGTAAGATGGCGCGACAAAAACGGAACATTCGATGCGCTGGAAGTAAGGATTGTGGATGTTTTTAAGTGTGATGTGCCCAGCGTGGATGGAGGGATGATTTGGTTTTCCCTGGACAAGTTGAGTGAAATGACAGGCATGGAAGGGGAGGCAACCTTGCTTGTGTCAGAAAAGGGTTTTGAGCCAGTGGATATTGCGGGTTGGAAATTCAGAAATCATGACTTCCTATTGGCAGAGCTTGATATGATTATTCAATCAAAGAAAGGTGGCGCATCACTGATATGGGGTATGCTATTAATCATTGCATTATTGGCCATTTTCGATACACAGGTTTTGTCAATATTCCGCCGTCAGAAAGAAATCGGTACTTATATTGCCCTGGGGATGACGCGCTGGCAAGTGGTTTGGATTTTTACAATCGAAGGGACGGCCTACAGTATCTTTGCTGCTATTCTTGCTGCGATTTACGGCACACCCATTTTCTATTATTTTGGAACAACGGGCATTAAAATGCCGGCAGGAAATACGGATATAGGAATCGCGGTTTCCGAAGTGATTATATCCGAATATTCTGTGGGATTGGTTGCTTCTACGGTTATTTTATTAATACTGGCTGCAACTGTGGTTAGTTTTCTACCGTCGAGAAAGATTGCAAAGTTAAAACCCACAGAAGCTTTAAAGGGAAAGATTCAGTAGCTTACAGGAGCGATGCAAAGTGAAATCAATTGAACCTAAGTGACGCTTGAAGCTGATGAACTATTACTTAGAATACAAGTACACATATAAATGAAAATATCATGTTAAAATTCTTATTCAGAGGAGTACTGCGTGACAAGAACCGGAGTGTGCTGCCCATTATTGTAATCACCCTCGGAGTGATGCTTACCGTGTTTTTAAGCACCTGGGTAAAGGGGTTCTTTTCGGACATGATTGATATCAACGCGAACTTTGATACAGGGCATGTAAAGGTGGCTACCACAGCCTATTTTGAAAGTACAAGTGCTGCCAATGATTTGGCTTTACTGGATGTGGATGAATTGATGAAGGATCTGCAGCACGACTATGCCGATATGGATTGGGTAAAGCGAATCAACTTTGGAGGGTTGCTGGATGTGGCAGATCAGAACGGTGAAACCCGCGCTCAGGGACCCGCAGCCGGACAGGCCGTTGACTTATTTTCAAAAGGTAGCAAAGAGCCGGAACGAATGAATATATTAAACGCCATTGTAAAGGGAAAGCTTCCTGAAAAGCAGGGTGAGGCACTTATTAGTGATGATTTTGCAGAAAAGTTCAATGTGGCGATTGGTGATGAGGTAACCTTGTTTGGATCAACCATGTACGGCAGCATGATGTTTCATAATTTTGTTGTTTCAGGAACGGTTAAGTATGGCAATCAGGCCTTAGACAGGGGCGCAATCATCATTGATGTATCAGATGCACAACTGGCGCTGGATATGCAGGATGCAGCCGGAGAAATCCTGGGTTTCCTGCCTGATGGCTACGACATCGATCTCGCAGAAGAAGTAAAAACCTCCTTTAACGAGAAACACCTTGATGCAAAGGATGAATTTTCGCCCGAAATGAGGCAATTGAAAGATCAGAATGGTTTGTCAGATTACCTCATGATCATTGATAGCATGGGAGGAATAATGATTTTTATTTTTGTGATGGCGATGAGTGTCGTCCTCTGGAATACAGGCCTGCTTGGTGGTCTGAGGCGGTACAGTGAGTTTGGCATACGGCTCGCTTTAGGAGAAGAGAAAAAACATATTTTTGGTACGCTTATTTATGAGGCTGTGATCATCGGACTCATTGGTTCCGTCATTGGTACTGGGCTGGGATTGTCCATTTCGTATTACGTGCAATCCCATGGCCTTGAATTCGGACAGTCAATGCAACAAGGAGCCATGATGATGCCTTCCGTTTTTAGAACCATCGTGAGCAGTGAAGCTTATTACATCGGCTTTATTCCGGGACTGTTTGCCATGGTAATCGGGAATGCACTTTCCGGAATAGCTATTTACAAGCGTCAGACATCTCAGTTGTTTAAAGAGTTGGAAGTGTAGTACACGGCGTTAAATGTTAAAATTGTTTTGGAAAAGAATCGTAGAATCAATGCTTAAATTCAATAATATGAATACACTTAAATTAGCTGGCATTCTGCTGGGAATACTTACAGTTTCGGCGCTTTTCTCCCAGCCAAATGCAAAAGAAGTATTGGATAAGGTAGATAAGAATATGTCATCGGAGAATCAGATTGTAGAATCATCCATGACCATCCATGGAAAGAGAAGCAGCAGAACAATTACCTCCAGAACTTACACGGTTGGAAATTTGCGGTCCTTTACCGAGTATTTGTCCCCGGCCAGAGAACAAGGAACAAAAATGTTGAAACTGGAGGATAAACTATGGATTTATGCACCATCAACAGATCGGACAATTCAAATTTCCGGACACATGCTGCGTCAGAGTGTGATGGGGTCTGATTTATCTTATGAAGATATGATGGATGACCGGAAACTCACCGACATTTATGATGCCGTGATCATAGCTGAAGAAACGGTGGATGGACGTTCAACATGGAAGTTGGAGATGATCGCCAATGCAGTTGATGTCGCGTATTACAAACGCCTGGTCTGGATCGACAAAGAACACTATGTGCCTTTGAAAGAAGAATTGTTTGCAAAAAGTGGCCAGTTGTTAAAGCAAACGACATTGCGTGACGTGAAAAAGATCGACGGACGCTGGTTTCCAACAACAATGGTTTACAAAGATATGATGAAGCAGGGGGAAGGAACAGAGTTTAAAGTGCTGGATGTTAAATTTAATCAGGAAATCCCTGATTATATTTTTACGAAAGCATCGTTGAAACAATAGTTGAATTAACTTAATGCCAACGATATTCGGTATTCTCCAGGGGATCGATGTGATGAAATGATTCGAAGTCTTTAGATTTGTTCTCATTCCACCATGTACTGTATGCATCTCGAATGGTTTGATATGCTTCGGCATCATGATTTTCAAACCATGTATATGGATCATCCTTCAATTGAATAAACGGATTTTGAGACGGAAAATGCTGAATAAGATTTGAACTCTCAATTGAGACCATTCTGATGGATTCAATGGTCCAAAGTGCCAAAATACCTAAGCGGTATTGTGCATTTGGAGTAGCATACGATGAAATGGGATTAAACGGAAAATTTGTTACAATTGTCTGATCATTCCGATATTTCAACAGATAAGGAATAGCGTTTGCACTCAGTGGAGGTAGGTCATTGGCCATAAACGCATCCTTTTCTAAAAGCGCAATGTAAGCTTCAACGTCCCCCGACGGTTCTGTCTGGTCTTCAGAATCACAGGAAGCTAAAATTGACAGCATTATAATAATGGTATAGAAAACAGTCTGTTTCATACGTTCTTCTTTTTTACAATAACAATTTGATAGTCCATCTCGGTTGACTGATTGCTTTTTTTATCATGAAACACATACTTTATTTTTTTATCAAGCAAACGTTCCAGCGAATCGATCGTTGCTAAAATCTCATTCAGTATCTTAAGTTTCTTCCCCGATATGGGAATGCAAAATGCAATGATGCACCCAACATCAAGCGCTTTGATGGTTTGATAAATCAAATCGGTTTCTTTTTTCAGATCCTTTTTCAGAAAGTGAAAGATGCTGTCGAAGAGCACTGCTTTGACCCCCTCAAAGTCATTGAAAGCATAGATGTCACAAACCTGTCCCCGGAGTTTAATATTCTCTTTTCTGGCAACCGCTTCCATCTGCTCGATGCCTACTTTTGAGCTGTCAAGCCCCAGAACATCATAGCCCAAACGGGCCAACGGTATGGCATCGCGGCCTTGTCCACAGCCCATGTCCAAAAGTTTTCCTCTGACCGGATAATTGGCAAAGAATTCAATTAGCGCCGGATATGGTTCGCCAAAAAAATGCGCTGTAAGGTAATATGAATTATAGCTTGTTGTCATGCATTTCAAAGATAGGTATTGTGAATTATTTGGCAGAAGAATTTGATGTTAATGTATTGATTATTCACGTAGATGCTGTAAACATTTGTGCTTTTCTAGTTGTGAATGATATGAAAGCTGTCTGTTGTGTCACTAAAAATTTATAATGATCGAATGAAAATTATGAGCGACTTAAGTGTCAGGTAGTCAGGTGGATACATTTTTCTTTATATGTTAAAAGTTAAGATTTAGTCTAAATAAACTTTTAGGGAGCGGATATTTGTCATAGATTTGTAGCCTCATTAAAAACAAAAAATGAAGCGTTTTTCCGAAAATATGATGTGTATGTGTTGCATGATGTGCATGTGTG
>JBFHER010000083.1:0-14196 GCA_041584055.1 Bacteroidales bacterium | reverse complement strand
AGTAGTTCTTAAATCATTATGCCCCATAATATCAGATACAGTCTCAAGAGACATACCTAAAGTCAATGCACTAACAGCAAAAGTGTGCCTTGTGCAATGAAATGAGAGGTGTTTTTTTATGCCCACCGTATTCATTATAAAGCGTAACATGGGATTTATATCGGAGCTATTCCGCACAAAGCCCTGATAAATCTTGTCGTTTGGCTTTTTATCACCATCTAAATTAAGAACCGATTTAAGCCTTTCTGTGATTGGAATTCGGAGCATTTTTTCTTTATCCTTCCGGCTTTTTTCCATCGGCATAATAATCATGTTGTTTTCAATATGTTTGAATCTTAATTTTTTCAGGTCAGAGAGCCTTAATCCGCAATAGCAACTAATTAAGATGTGTTGAAGCGTTTCCTGGTATTTCATTCCAGTTAGGTAAGTTTTCCCTCGATTATCCTTCTTGTAGATTTTTAAGAATTGTTCGCTGTTGTAATAATCATGAAGCATATCCAATTCTTTTAATGAAAGGTGGTCTTTTTTACCATCTTCTTTCAAGAATGAAAAATTGCTAAATGGATTTCTGTCAATAATATTCTTTTTATGAGCATAGGTTATGAATTTTCGTATCATTGACATGCTATCATAAATTGTGTTTGGCTTGTTATTGAGGTGTTCTATCAGATAGTTGCGGTATTTTTCAAGCCAATTCTCATCAATTTCATAAATGGTAACATTAGCTTGGTATCTTTCAAGCTTTATAATGCCGAATTCTAACCCCTTATAAGTGGATGTTTTAATTCTATTTCTCTCTTCCTTTAGTCTTGTTTTTGCAAATTCGATAAAGCTTCCGTTAACTTCACTATTTGAGTAAAGGCTTAAAATACTTTCAAAGGTTACAGATTGTTTTCTTCTCTCTAATTCAATGATGATTTGCTCAACCTCGCTTTCCTTATCTTTTAAATAGAGGTTGTTTTTTTTCGCATCAGGCACTTCCCTGATTTCTTTAATCTTTTTGGTTTTGGGATTGTAGTACTCAGGTTTAAGAAAAAGATTTAAAGGAATCTTTTTAGTTTTTCGGTTTAGAGTAACCCTAATGTAAAAACGAGACGTACCATCTTTTTTTGTGTACGAGCTGTCTAAAAAAATACTTACTGTAGCATTTGCCATAATTTAATAAATTTGAGCTATGGCAGTCTTTAGAGCTATTCGGAAACAATTCATAACAACCAATATTTATTCGGAAACAATTCGGAAACAAATATTGTATTTGTTGTAAATATGGGTTCGAATAAGTCGCACTAAATCGGAGTAAATGCGAGAAAAAGCTAGTAAATACAGGTATCTCTAAAACTGATTGTAAATTTGATTACAATAGTATTTGTATCCTACAAGTTTGAGGGGCTGGTGTCCTCAGGGACGTGCAAGTTCGAGTCTTGTTCTGGGCACAAAAGGACCTTCTCATTTTTATGAGGAGGTTTTTTTTATGAATTTATTTACTGAAAAAAGTAGACGAGAAGCCTGTCCCGATGACTGAAAGGATATCGGGAAGTCTTGTTCTGGGCACAAAAAGACCTTCTCATTTTTATGAGGAGGTTTTTTTTGTGAATTTATTTACTGAAAAAAGTAGACGAGAAGCCTGTCCCGATGAGTGAAAGGATATCGGGAAGTCTTGTTCTGGGCACAAAAGGACCTTCTCATTTTTATGAGGAGGTTTTTTTATGAATTTATTTACTGAAAAAAGTAGACGAGAAGCACAAATCCTGAAGGCATCTGTTACGTTACCCCGCAGCGTGTAAAAGTTGTGAAACCGATATTATTTACCCGATATTTACGTTGAACATATAGCCAACGAACGCGGTCAACCCCATTGCAACAGTTCCCCAAAATGTAATTCTTAATATCGCTTTTCCAATATCTGAACCACCTGTTTTAGCAGCCAAAGCACCCAAGATAATCAGAAATACAATTGCAAATCCATATAAATAATATTCCATCAGGGGAAGCGGTAGAAATAAGGAAACCAAAAGAGGAAGTATACCCCCTACCGTAAATGAAGCTCCGGAAGCCAAAGCTGCCTGAATGGGCTTGGCCTGACTTATTTCATTAATTCCAAGCTCATCTCTAACGTGAGCAGCTAAAACATCATGCGCTGTTAATTCTTCCGCAACTTTAATAGCTGTTTCTTTTTTTAGTCCTCTCTTTTCATAAATTTCAGCTAAACGTTTTAATTCAAGTTCCGGGGTTTCATTCAGTTCTATTTTTTCTCTTTCAATGTCTGCTTTTTCAACATCAGTCTGAGAACTTACTGAAACATATTCGCCCGCTGCCATGGACAATGCACCTGCGACCAATCCTGCTAAAGTTGCTAAAATAATTGGTTGTCTTAAATCACTTGCAGCAGCAATACCAATCGCAAGACTAGACGTTGACAAAATTCCATCATTTGCGCCAAGCACTGCTGCTCTTAACCAATTACTTCGATGGATGTAGTGATTGTCTAAATAATTATCCAATTCCTCAGTCTTATTGTTCATATGGGCAGTTTGATTTGATTCCGAACAACTGCAAATTTACATAAAACGTTCATTAAAATTTAATGTAGCGCTGTAGATTATGATGTGATTGTTATCTATGAGAAGCATGACAATTGTGGTGCGCATCCTTCCCACGCAAACCACAACAACCGTTATGCGCTATTCAAAGAGTGAATCTCCGGGTTTTAACCATTCTATTGCTTCATCAATGAGGTAGGGCTATTGTTTTGGCACAAACACTATACATATCTCATTCATTTTTGACAGCAATTTGTTCTCCCATTTTTACTGTCGTTTCATATCCCATTGCGGTATTACTCAACAGATCCTCATCAATGAGAACTGAATTTTTCTCAAACAGCAGTACCACTGTTGACCCCCCAAATTTAAAGTAGCCTTTCTCTTCACCTTTATTTGCAAAACTTCCCTTAAGGGTTTGTTCGATGCTCCCTACCATGGTTGCACCAACTTCGGCCATAATGACATCACCAAACAATGGATTTGAAATAATTGTATATTCTCGCTTGTTCAGACAGAATATCTCAGCCTTTTTACGCAAAGCATAAGGGTTGACGGAATAATAATCTCCTTCGATCTTTTTGTTTGGAGATAAGTTCCCACTCACTGGGAAATGAAAGCGATGGTAATCGATAGGGGCTAAGCGGATGATCAGGAGGGCGCCATCTTTGTATTTTTCACCGAGTTCAGGATCATTCAAAAAGGAAGACAAATCAAAGCGCTTTCCTTTTATAAAAAAGTCGGAGTTGCGAATATCTGAATATGCCAAAATCTTACCATCAGCGGGTGATACAACAACATTTGAGCTGGTATCAATCGGTCTTGCATCAGCGTTGAGTTTTCGGGTGAAAAAATCATTAAAAGTTTCAAATGCCTGTTCTTTAACTGAGCTCATGTCAATCGCATAATCTTTAATAAAGGGTTGTATCTTTTTCGCAGAAGAAGTGCGATCCATCCTATTACCATAGACCGTTGAAATGAACTTTCTTTTGGCCAACGCCCACAAGGTTGCTTCTCCAATTGGATTATAATATAACCAAACCAACCAATTCTCTCCGGCCACCTTTTCAGTTATTAATTGCCCACTTTCTCTTTCAAAATATTGAATAGGAGCCTGAGGACTAAACGGATAATAGGCCTGACCAAGAATAAAAGCAGACAACAATAAAATGATGCCCCACCTCTTTTTCGCTTTCGTTATCTTCATGTTTGCTTTATTAGCCTTGAAAAGCAAATATACGACAATGCCAATTATTTAACCCACTATCAATTATTAGGATTTAAAAAAGGTATCATCCCATGTTTATGAAAAGGCTCAAGCAAACTGTCAGGTGCGGCTTCCGGATCCTTTCCATCCCATTAATTTAAGTTTATTTGTGCAAATGCCGGTGATTTAGTTTAAGCCTGGCATGTATATGCCATTGCATCAGTTCATCGGAGGTTCTCAAACAATTAACGAATGTGGAAAACAGGCATTTTAAGCTGCCAGAAGGCCACAAAAGAAGATGCAAAAAAACATCGTTAATTACAGATCATTTTGAAGTATTTCAGTTTTCATTATCACATCCGCAGTAATCGCATAGACAGACGAGGTGGCGCCTGATATTGCATCAATATTTTTATCCACCATTAAAGGCTCAGCGCCATCGTACCCCATAAACTGTTTTAACCAGCCTCTGGCTGTTATTTCGTGGCCATGGGTCGCCTGATAATTAAAAACGCTTACTTTTTGTACCGTTTTAGCCACGTTATAGAGAATAAAATAATCAAAGTATTCTGAGGTGCTGTTGTGCGGATTTTCGCTCGCAACGTCACAGCCACCTGCACGGCAGCTGTTCACGCGACCAACATAAATATATCTGTAGTGGCTGACATTGCTTTCCTTAATCAGGAAGTACTTACCCTTGATACGTCTGGCTGCAATTACCGAGTCAGGCAAAACAAGTTCCTCCATTGCAGATAAATCGATACCCCCGGCTTTTTGCAAGGATTTGCGCAAGGATTTATGTTTGTATTCAATGTCGTTTTGTCCTGCCGGAAGCATGAAACTCAAAAGACCAAAGACCATGCATATTGCAAATATAATTCTCATCAGCCTATCATTTAAAACATGACACCTACCCCCAGGTTTAGCGTACTTGCATAGCCATCATCACTTCCGGATTTCACAAATTGCATATCCGCTTTAGCTACTGCTCCTTTTGTTAATTTTAAAGAGAATCCAGTTGTTATAACGTTTTTTTCATAGTTAACATTTTTATTGATGTTACTTTCGACACTGTTATGGGTATTCAGGAATTCGTAGCGAACAAATGGAACAAGTTGTTTTCCGGTCTTAGAGCTCCGCAAAACATTATAACCAGCTTCAGCATAAAATCCAATCATAGAACTGCCTAAATCGTTTAATACACCTTCGCTATTGGCGGTAAAAACATTGTATTGTTCAGAATTTTCTAAATCTGCATAGTAAAATTGTCCACGCAGTTGAAGCCCTTTAATGTTATACCTTGTATCCAAACCAAGCATTGAAACACTTACAACTGACGAATCTGCCATAATGATGGATGCATCATCATTTTTATTGACACCGTCGTAAAGTGTACTTTGGGTTTTTCCTAAATAACCTGACAAACCGATATTTAAACCACGTACACCATAGAACTCAACTTTACCAGAGAAGTTAGGTGAACTAATGTATGACTCAGCTCCTTTTTGACGACCACTGCGCAAACCATTTTTGCCATTTAAATTCGCTGCACCATCATAGCCATTAAAACCAGTCATCACATAAGCTTGATACTTAATCGAAGTAGTCAGTACATTTCCACTTACACCCAAGCCAATCTCACGCCAGGTGGTTGGTGAAATGTATTTGTCAATCAAAGGTCGTTCAACGCCGTTAAAGGTTGTCGGTTCATGATACTCATTAACAATTCCCATTGGAACAAGCATTAATCCACCTTTAAGATTCAGGAAGTTATTAAGCTTGTATTGTAAAAAGGCTTGTTCTACATATACCTCTTTAACATGCTCAAATTCAAGCTCAGTTACAAACTGTGTTTTTTCATTGAAATTATATCCCAACAACATAACAACACGATGAACATCAAGAATTCCATTATTGAAAGTAGTGCCATCCATTGGTTGATTATAATGCACCTCTCCATACCCTCCCAAAACGAGTTTACTATCTTTCAACAATAAATTATCAGAGCTATTTGTGTATTGATTTAATGCGTTGTCTGTACCTTGTGAAATGGCCATTGAGCAGCCCATTATCAGCATAGAAAAAAGCAATGTTTTCTTCATCTTTTTTTGTTTTTAAGTTTTACTTTCGACTGTCAGCAAAAGTAAATTGAAGAAAACGCTCTTGAAATCCCTATTAGTTGGGATTTTATTAATAATTATTCTAAATAAAGCAGAAGTGCATCAATTTAAGCGCATTCATAACCCAAGGAGGTGATGGTATCCTTTGCTTTTTCAATTTCAATATTATCACCTTCTATTGTAACTGTTTTTGCTGCTAAATTAACTTTTGCACTTTGCACAAAAGTAAGTTTCTCGAGGTTTGATTCGACATTTGCCTTGCAGTGGTTGCAAGTCATCCCTTCGACTTTAATTGTTTGTGTTTTCATGGTTGCATTATCTATTTGATTATTTATCTTTTTTGTTTTCAGATACTTTTGAAGGTATCCATTGATAATTAACAGCATTAATAATATCCCGGATCCAATCTGCCACCAGTTCAGGTGTCCACCATGCTCATGCATCAGATGCTCACTCAGGGCTTGGGTAAACCATTCCAGAGGAAGGACATAATCAATGAGTAATCCGAAGGACAAAGCCCCTAGAATGATTGTCCCCAGGTAAGCAAACAGGCTTTTTTTCCCTAAGACTTTACCAATCATCGTAATGGTTGCGGCATTTGTCGCCGGACCGGCCATTAATAATACAAAAGCAGCGCCCGGACTGATTCCTTTTAAAATAAGAACGGCGGCCAAAGGAATTGAACCGGTGGCGCAAATATACAAGGGGATTGAAACAACCAGTATCATCAACATCTGCACCAATGGAGGCATGTTCATTAATTCAAAGAACTCATCCGGAATTAATGCGGAAATCATTGCAGCCAATACCAGTCCAATGACCAACCATTTTGAGATGTCCTGTATAAAGTTCACAAATCCATATTGGAATACCTCACCCATTTTCTGGTTGAATGATCTTTGTTTTTCAACATTTTGCAGAAATGGCCTCTTGTCTGTTTCTTTTTTAGTGATTGAGCTTGTAACTAGTCCTCCCGTAATCCCTGTAATTAAAGCAGCCAACGGTCGAATAATGGCAAACGGCAACCCCATTAATGAGAAAGTTGCCAACATGGAATCTACCCCTGTTTGAGGTGTTGAAATAAGAAATGATACCGTTCCTCCTTTTGATGCTCCGTTTTTATAAAAGGCAGTTCCTGTAGGAATTACGCCACATGAGCAAAGTGGTAATGGAATGCCAAAAAGGGATGCCAGAACTGATGACTTCAAAGGAGAGCCACTAAAGTATTTTTCGATGCTTTGTCTGGGAATAAATGCATAAAGCAATCCAGCAAAGAAAAACCCGAGCAATAAATAAGGAGACATTTCACTTAAAATTGCTACAAAATCTCGTAAAAATGATTTTATATATTCTGCTACTTCCATGGCATAATGATTTATAATTACAAAGTAAGCAGGTAGCACAGAAAATACATTACACGATTTTGGAAAAAACTTATAACATTTTTGTTTTACAACTCACTATTTATGTCTCATGCAAGCTGATATTTCCTTAAGCGTAAACAAGGTCCCCAAAAAAACAAGTGTGTTGGGCTAAACTTCATCCAGGGGTAAGCGCTTATTCCCTTTACGATTTTTGAAATGCGAAGGTGTTAATCCGGTCACTTTCTTAAATTGATTTGACAGGTGTTGCACACTCCTATAACCAAGTTGATAGGAGATTTCTTTCAAGGACAATTCATCATACACCAAAAGTTCTTTTACCTTCTCAATCTTCTGATTTATGATATATTTTTCTATTGTAATTCCTTCCACTGAAGAAAACAGATTACTCAGGTATGAATAATCATGTTTCAACTCTTTTGCTATGTAATCTGAGTTATTTATCGTTTCAAGTGAGTTTTGGTCATAATGTATCTTCTCAATGATTACTGTTTTAATCCTTTCGATCAACCTGCTTTTCTTATCGTCAATTAATTCAAAACCGTTTTCAGCCAACATGATTTTAATTTCATTGATCTGCCTGACTGAAAGTTGATTCGAAACACTCACATTGCCCAGTTCAATTTCTTCAATGGTGATATCCATTTTTTCAAATTCATCCTTAACCACTTTTATACAGCGGTTGCAAACCATATTTTTGATGTAAAGCGTTGTTGAACCCATGTTGCAAAGATACAATTAACAATAGTTTTTACATTGATGCACAGATGAACATTTGGTTAAACAAGATGGAATTGATAAAACGCAAAGTCAAAATAAAATTTTGGAGCACTCTGAATTTAAGGGGAAGCCATTAAAATTATTGAAAGAACGTTTAAAACGAAAGGCAATTCAGTTTTCGCACAAAATTCACTATATTTAGCGCGTGGATTTCATTGAGAGAATTAAAGTGACTAAAGTTATTTTTTTATCATTGGCACTTGCGTTAATAATGCCAAAAAGCCATGCAGAAGTGAATCATCAGATTGACTCATTGAAAGCATTAAGCCGTTCAATTCAATCACCCTCATACCTTTCAAAAACTTACTACGACATTGCAGATTTGTATTATCAGATTGATAATGACAGTTCATTGCACTATGGGAAACAGTGTCTGAAGCAGGCACAAAAGGCAGCAGACACCATTGACCTGGCCAATGCTCATAACAATCTGGGGTACATCTATGATGATTTGAACGATTTTGATCGATCGTTGCACCATTTCAAAGAGGCATTAAATTATTTCAATGCCCTTCTTGACACAGCGTATATTGCTGAATGTCTTCATAACATTGGATATGTTATTTCAAGGAGCCATAATCAAGCCTTAAGTCTTACGTATTTTTTAAGATCAATTGAACTTGCCGAGGAAATTAATGACACCACAACACTATCTGACGGTTATAGTAATCTTGCAGGCTACTACGAGTATCTCGAAAACTATGAAACGGCCAAATACTACCTGAACAAATCGGTAGAAATGGAAGGTCATCAGGATTCACCATCAACATTGGCATCAACCCTGGCCAATCTGGCATATATCAATCTGGTGCTGCACCAGGACAGTGCTGCATATGCAAACATCACAGAGGCAGAAGATCTTCTGGTACAAATTGAAGATCATTATTACCTTGGACTTGTTTATGCCAGCTTTGTTGATTTTTTTCTTGAACTTAATGATACGGAAGCAGCAGAACACTATATCAATCTCACTGAATCACTGTCACTTCGATCTCGTAACATTTCATTGCAGGCGGCAGTCCTGAAGCAAAAAGGGGATCTGGCAATGCTCAGAGCAAGTTACTGGTCTGCAATTGCGCTTTACAACGAGAGTCTTGAGCTCTACAAATCGGTCAATAATCCGGAACAGTTTTCAGAAATATACAAACAAAAATCAGCTGCTTATTCAAAAGTCGGGTCTTACAAAAAGGCACATGAAGCATTGCAGCAGTCAAATGCGTTTGCAGATTCTTTACACATTGAAGAAATTGCGCGTTTACTCGGGGCATTTGATCAGCAGCAAAAGAACAACATTGAGCAACAAAACCTTAAGCTGCAGCAGGAGCTGTTTCAAAAGAAAGCTGAACATCAGCATTTAGTCACAAAAACGAATTTACAACTGGTTTCCTTCGCACTCATTTTTCTTGTGATCCTTACATCCCTAAGTGTATTTTTTCTTTTGCAAATCAGGAAGCGGAACACTGTGTTAAAGGAAAAGAATCAGACGATAGAGCAGAATGAATTACTACTTAAGAAGAATATAAAAATTCTAAAAGCGAGAGAGAAAGAGCTTCATCTTGTTAATCAATCCAAGGACAAGTTTTTTTCAATTATTGCCCATGATTTAAAGAATCCGTTCAACACCCTTCTGGGCTTTTCTGAGTTGCTAATAAGCAATCCAGCGATTTCAAAGGAAGATGATTTCAATCAAATCACTAAAAGTATTTATAACTCTGCGCATTCCGGATACAAACTTTTGGAAAACCTTTTGGAGTGGTCCCGTACAGAAATGGGACAAATAAAATATGAACCGGAAATGTTAAAACTTGAGGACATTCTTCTTCAAAACATTTATCAGGCAAGGCAAAGTGCAGCAATCAAAGACATAAAGATCCGGCTTATTCCGAACGGGAGCGATGAGCATCATGCATTTGCAGACCGCAACATGTTAAACACTGTGGTGCGCAATCTATTGAGCAATGCCATAAAATTCTCACATAAAGGAAAAGAAGTGCATGTTTCTGTTTCTTCGAAAGATGGCGAGGTTGTTACGAGTATAATCGATTTTGGAGTAGGGATGAGTCAGGAAGAACAAGCCGATCTTTTTAATCAAAACATGAGTGTTCAAAACCCAGGAACCAACAATGAAACTGGAACAGGCTTGGGGCTTATACTATGTAAAGAATTTATAGAAAAAAACAGTGGTAAAATCTGGATGCAATGCAAAAAGGACAGAGGGTGCACCATGAATTTTTCACTTCCTGCGCACCGCAGTAAATTGGCCCATTCTTCAACAAAAGTTTAATCATATTGTTAATAATGCATATGCTGAACTACAAAGATATATTCCCCAACAACAAAAAATGGATTGCCGAAAAAAAGAAAATCAATCCAGAGGTATTTGAAGAACTAAGTAAAAATCAGGATCCTTCCTTTTTGCTAATTACCTGTTGCGACAGTCGTGTAGCTCCTTTGCAAATGATGGGAGCTGAACCCGGAGAAGTATTCATTCACCGAAACATTGCGAACATCGTTAATCACGATGATCCCAATTGCATGGCAGCCATCGAGTATGCCATCCAATACCTCAATGTGAAACACGTTGTTGTATGCGGACATTACTATTGTGGGGGGGTCATCGCTGCCGGAGACTCCACTGAGCTGGACATTATTGAGCCATGGATAAAACCAATCAGGGTCATGATCGAAGCTAACAAAAGCACTTTGGTTGCAATCAAAGATCCGGATGAGCAACACAGAACATTGGTTCGCAAACATGTGCTGGAACAATGCAAGCATGTTATATCCTCCCCACCCTATCAAAAAGCGATGAAAAAAAAGATTGCGCCACAAGTCCATGGATGGGTTCTTGATCTGAAATCGGGAGAAGTTGTTGAGCTTACATGATCCCCAGAAGTTCAAATAAAAAAAGTGTTCAGAATCGTATGAAAAATAAAATACGGATCCATGTTTGCTGAATTACTAAAAATGGCTTAAACACATCTGTAGCATTAAGCCAAAAGGAACACTTACTTTTCCTTCAATTTCATTCGTGCGTTGTGCAGTTCTTTGTTCATCTGAACATAACGTTCAAGAGAACTCTTTTTATGTTGTTCAAACTCTTCCTTCAATTCTTCATATTCCTTTTTGGTGTTAAGCGTAACGGAATTGCTACGTTTGTACATCATAAAGAAAACACCTGCCAACACAAGGACCCCGAGAATTATAAGGTACATTGAAATTGAATAAACACTTTTTTTGATATCCATACCAAACAAGGCAAACGAATTTTCACGTTTCACACTCTCGTCCAGTAAGGACTGTAATTCTTCTCTTTCAACGACACTAGATTCTAATTCACGTTTTAAAGAAACAATCCTTGTTTGATTTTCCTGAACAAGCTTTTCCAAAACCTCAATGGAGTCTGTCATCGCCCCATAAAACTGATTCATCTGAATTGGTTCCAGGAAATATGACCCATTCCAAAAATTAAGATTTTTCTTAAACACATCGAACTGTTCTTCCAGGCTTAGTTCCTGTTTCCATGCGTTGATATCTTTTGCTCCGGCATTTAATAGGACAGAACCAAATAATAAAAAGATTATCGTTATTTTTTTCATACGCTTATTTTTAGAATGAAGATAAAAGACAAAAAATGCAAAACTTACAAGCAGATTTTTATTTTCTTATTTCAGTATTTGCATTATCTCTGCTTAATTCCGAAATCTTTTATCCTGATTATTTCGATTTTAAAGTTAAAATATTCAATTAAAAATTACAAATCACACCTTAGAACTTAAAAATGCGCTGGTATTCATTAATGACAAGCGACAAGATTAAACACCGTAACTCAGGCTCTTTTTTTAAGTGATTAATCAAGGCAATAAAGGTAGGCTTTATTTAATTACATCAATGGGGTTCATTTACTATTTTGACCACTCCATTATATATTTGATGCAGGATCACTGTTAAGCCCCAGTCTTTTTTTATTATTTTCGCACTACGTAGTTTAATCAGCACGAACTGAATTGCATATGGAAATAAAGGGAATTTTGTTTGATATGGATGGTGTTTTAGTGGACTCCGAATCCTTTATTTGCGACGCAGCCATTGATATGTTTGCGGAACATGGACTGCATGTAAAAGCTGAAGATTTTCTTCCCTTTGTTGGGGCTGGGGAAAACAGATATCTCGGCGGTGTCGCTGAAAAGTACAACTTCAAATTAGATTTGGAGAAGGACAAGACCAGAACATATGCAATTTATGCACAAAAAGTAGCGGGCAAATTACACGCTCTGCCAGGTGTTAATTCATTTATCGCCCTGTGTAAAAGCAGGGGCATTAAAATGGCTGTGGCCACCAGTGCAGACAAGGTGAAGATGCTGATTAATTTGCATGAAACTGGCATTTCAGAACAAGTTTTTGATGCCTGCGTCTCTGGCTCTGAGGTGGAGCATAAAAAGCCGCATCCTGAAATATTTTTAAAAGCTGCTCAAAAGCTTGGACTTCCCCCTTCGGAATGTTTGGTTGTTGAAGATGCGGTGAACGGCATCAAAGCAGCAAATGCATCCGGCTGCCTGTGTTTGGCATTGACCAGCAGTTTTCCTGCGGCACAATTACATGAAGCACGATGGGTTTGTTCGAACCTGAGCACTGTTCCTGATGAAGTTATAAACTTATTAAAAATACAATTATGAAATTTAATACGCTAAACAAGGGTGATCTTACATTATCAGCAATTTCTTTCGGGGCATGGGCCATTGGAGGATGGATGTGGGGTGGTGCCGATAAAAAGGATGCGCTTGACGCTCTGGCCGCTGCCATGGATTACGACATCACCACAATTGATACAGCACCTGTGTATGGGTTTGGGCTGAGTGAAGAACTTGTTGGGAAAGCAATCAAAGGCAAACGCGATAAGCTTCAGATCCTTACCAAATATGGCTTGCGATGGGATGGTACAGCGAAGGGAGCGTATTATTTCGACACAAAATCCAACAGTGGGCAGGCTTTAAAAATCTACAAGTATTCATCAAAAGAAAGCATCATTCAGGAATGTGAACAAAGCCTTCAACGGCTGGGCACTGACTATATCGATCTCTACCAAATGCATTGGACGGATGAAACAACGCCCGTTTCTGAAAGCATGGAAGCAATGCAGCGACTGCATGAACAAGGTAAAATCAGGTATGCAGGCGTTTGCAATTTCAATCTTGATGAGCTCAAAGATGCCATGAATCATTTCCCGGTAGCGGCAATTCAAAACCCATACAGCATGCTTCGTCGAAGCATGGATCAGGACATACTTCCTTTCTGTCGAGAAAATGGCATCGGGGTGTTGGCTTACAGTCCTTTGCAACGAGGCATTTTAACAGGCAAGATAAAAGCTGGCCATCAGTTTGGAGAAGGAGATAGTCGTCCGAACACCCCCTATTACAAGGAACCAAACTTTTCCAATATTCTCGCATTTATAGAAAAGGTGCTTACTCCCATTGCAAAGCAACATGAAGCAAGCGTTGGACAGGTGGCCATCAACTGGAGCATCCAACAGCCCGGCATGACAACGGCACTTGTGGGTGCAAGAAACCGTAGTCAGGTAATCCAAAACGCTGAATCAGTCAGGTTTATGCTGTCGAATTCAGAAATTGAAACCATCAACAACGCCTTGGATGATTTAAAGATGGAAAAGGTTTAAGCAACATACCGGGAGAACATTTTATTATTTCTTCGTTGCCAGCAAGGCAAGAAAAAAACTCACATCATAGAATTAAGCTATCTAGAATTGATTTTGTATTTTTGATGGAAATGTTGATAATGAATATGAAGATTCAAAATATCGAGATATATCAAAAAACTTGTTGATTTGATTGGAATTACAATTCAAAGTGCTCGGCAAAGAGCAATTCAAGTGGTTAAAAACGAGCAATTGAAAGCAAATTGGGAGATTGGAAAGTATATTGTAGAATACGAACAACATGGAAACGAAAAGGCTGAATATGGTAGCTCAATATTGACAAATCTTTCTAAAGACTTGAAATCAAGATTTGGCAAAGGATTTAGCAAAAGTAACATCTATTTAATGAGGCAATTTTACCTAAAATATCAGTTATACTTACCTGACAGGAAAATAATGGAACAGAAAGTAAAAGAAATAATGACAGAATAAAGCTCAGCTGGCAACACACGGT
>JBFHER010000082.1:0-14259 GCA_041584055.1 Bacteroidales bacterium | reverse complement strand
GAATTTTGTGAGAACTAATCTATAAAATATTATGATGCAGTACATGAAAATTCTTCTAGTCTTGTTATTCCTTACAAGCAGTGCTATTAAGGCCGAAACCATCGGCGTGTTTTATGATCCTCATACCCCTCAGTTCGTATTTGCTGCGCAGGAAATAAAAACTGCTCTGGAAAGCAAGGACTTTAAAGTTGATCTAAAGCCAATCGCTGATTTGGCAAGCGCTTATGAAAATAAGAAAATCATTATCGCGTTAAAATCAGATGTTTCAGTACTTGATGTTTTGTTAAAGGAAGGTGGTGAAACAACAGGGTTAAACATTTTGGGTGAACAGGCCTTTGCCTTACGCACCACAAATGCCAGACAGCGCTCATATTGGGCAATTGGTGGCGATGTGGCCGGAGGATTATATGCAGGCTTGCAACTGGCAGAGAATATTACCTTTAATTCGCTGGATGTGTCTTACCATGAAGAGCAGGAACCCTATATTAAAAAAAGGGGCATCAAATATAACATTCCTCTCGATCAAAGGGCACCAACCTTTAACCACAATGGCGATCAGGAAAAGAGCAGTGTGAAAGATATGTGGGACATTGATTTCTGGAAAGAATATCTGGATGATTTGGCCCGGAATCGTTACAACGCCTTATCCTATTGGACAAAGAATGCCTTTACAACCATGATTAAGCTGGACGATTATCGCGATGTGGAAGTTCACGATGTGATTGATGGATATGGAAATCTGGTTAAAAAAATGTCCATTGACGAAAAAATAGAATTCTGGCAGGAAGTCATGCAATACGCCGCCGACAGGTCAATCGATATCTATTACATTACCTGGAATATATACCTGAACAATGCGGAGGGTAAATATGGAATTACCAGCGATAGTAACAACCCGAAAACCATCGCCTATCTTAGAAAAAGTGTAAAACAGTTTTTATTAACCTATCCGAATGTAAATGGAATAGGCGTGACAGCTGGCGAACACATGCCGGATATGAGCTTTGAAGAAAGAGAAAAATGGCTTTGGGATACTTATGCCATGGGTATCCTGGACGCAAAAAAAGAACAACCTAATCGTAAAATACGCTTCATACACAGGCATTGGTACTCATCGTGTAGCGATATTATGAGTTTTTTTAAGGATTATCCGGATACCTTTGATTTTAGCTTTAAATATGCAAAAGCACACATGTATTCGAGTCCTGATGTGCCATTCGAAGACTTTCTGTTGGATGAAATGCCAAAGGGTACAAAAAGTTGGTGGAACTTACGCAACGATGATATCTTTTACCTGCGCTGGGGCGACCCGGAATACACCCGTCAATTCATCCTTAATTTCGACAAGGATAAAACAGCAGGTTATCTAATGGGATCTGATGGTTATGTTTGGGGCCGGGTTTATTGTAGCACTGATCCTGAGTTTAATGGTGGCACTGAAAACAAAAAACACTGGTATAACTTTATGTTGTGGGGCCGTTTGGGATACAACCCTGACTTATCACCCAATGTGCTTAAAAATCACCTCCGGCATCATTTCCCGGAAGTGTCGTCAGAAGTCATGTATGAGGCCTGGAAGACGGCATCGAAGGTCATTCCCGAAACCACACGCTTTTTCTGGCGCGACTGGGATTTTCAATGGTATCCTGAAGGTTGTAAAAGCAGAACACTTATCACCGTTAAAGAATTTATGGGTGGCAACACAATGCTGGGGAGTGGAATTCTAAACATTGGCGATTATTGCGAAAAAGTAGTGAACAAGGAGCACATATCCAATACAACGCCCCTTGATGTGGCGAATAAACTGGAAGCTTATGCCTTTCAAACCTTATTGATGATTGAAGGAATTGAAGCTCGGGGAAATGCAGAATTACAACAAACGATAAGCGATATTACGGCCTTTGCCCATCTGGGCAATTATTACAGTGAGAAAATCAGAGGAGCCACGGCCTTGTCACTGTATAATTTTACATCTGAAACTGCTCATCAAAACCGTGCAATAGCACATTTGGAAACAGCACTTGCGCATTGGAAAAAGTACGTAAAAATAATGGAGCAGAATTACATCTCCAGACGGTATTCTCGCTCAGGAAACCTTGATTGGAAGGAATTGACAAACGAGGTGGAACATGATATTGAATTGGCCAGAACCATCGAAAAATTCAACATCGACATCACGTTTGAAAACATCAAAGAAGGAGCTGTATATAAGAAAGGAGTTGATTTGAGCGTGAATGTATTGGTGAAGTCAACCTTCGACATTAAATCAGTTAGTTTAAAGATCAATGGGGAATCCATGGGCCGCCTTAGCAATGCACCTTACCTGTGGGATGCTGAAAAAGATGCGAGATTAAAAAATATGAATACAGGGACGTATCTTTTTGAAGCAACGGTAAGTGATGATATTGGTAATAAAGTTGAGAAAACAGTACAAATTACCATAAATTAAATGATCATGGACAGACTTAGAGAAGTTTTCTTAATTTTTTTCTTGCTGAACATAACTGTTTTGTCTTTTGCTCAGGTTCAACCAAAGAATGAATGGTGGCTCGATGAACCTTATCGCTTAATTCAAACCAACCTGCGCGAAATTGATGCTACAGATTTTGATCTTGATGTTTATGTCAATTCACTCATAGAAATAGGTGCAAATGCAGTTCTTATAAACGTGGGCGGAATTGTAGCCAATTATTACACCGATTTGGCATTTCAATATCAAAATCCAAATCTGAAGTTTAACCTGATCAAGGAGGTGGTAGACAGGCTTCATGCTGAAAATATCAGGGTCATTGGTCGTTTCGATTTTAGCAAGCTGAATGAAACCCTGGCTGAACAAAAACCGGAATGGTTGTACAAAAGTGTATCAGGCGAACAGGTGAATTACAACGGGCAGGTGCATACTTGCGTAAATGGAGGCTACCAGCAAACGTATTCCTTAGAAATATTGAGCGAAGCATTAAGCAAGTTTCAGTTGGATGGCGTTTTTTTTAATATGATTGGTTACCAAACACGAGACTACAGTCATAACTACCATGGTATTTGTCAGGCAGAAGCATGCCGTGAACGCTTTAAAGAATGGTCTGGTGGTCTGGAATTGCCTGTGAAGCAAGATATGGAAGATCCGGTTTATAGGAAGTACAGACAGTTTCAGGATGAAACAAAAACGGAATTGTTCCATACCATTCATGATCTGATTAAATCCTTCGGAAACCATATTGCAATAAATACTTACACCCATGCCGGCACCGACTTTTACCGTAGGGAAGCAAACTCACATGGTGCACTCTACGATGATTTTGTACCCTGGGAATATCAGTCAGCACACAATGTGAAAAGTGCCCTGGGCTCATGGAAAAATAAGCAGGTAAGCAACGCGGCCGTTCATTTTTATGGGTATCCTGCACGACATAGCGCCGACGCGAGTTATCTGACGCAACAGCGTTTGGTTCAGAATATAATGTATGGTGCCGGATTGGATTTTTATTGTATTGGCCGTTTAGACAATTTGGAAGACCGTGCCGTGCTTCAAAATGTAAAAGCGGTATTTCAGTTTCATAAAAAGA
This sequence comes from Bacteroidales bacterium, assembly GCA_041584055.1. GTDB lineage: Bacteria > Bacteroidota > Bacteroidia > Bacteroidales > UBA5342 > JBFHER01. Next base: position 10,696 of record JBFHER010000082.1, on the reverse strand, counting down.
ATGAAAAATACCTGCATCATACACACTCGGGAAACAGGGTTCTTGTTTTGCACAGTGGCGGTAACGAATATCAGGGTGTTTTTGAAATGCTGACCGAAAACCACATGCTGTTCGATGTGATGGAGCATTGGTGCATCACCAATACAGATGTGCCGCGCGCAATTGAATCGTATGATGTCATTATTCTACCTGATGTGATGAATTTAAGCGATGAGCAATGCACGCGTCTGGATGAATATGTGGCCGCGGGTGGGAAACTGCTGGTTACGGGTTTTACATCAACAAACGATGCCATCGGAAATCCTTTGAATAAAATCAGGCTCAAATCACTGGGTGTTAAACCGGAGTACAACACCTTTGAGAAAGAACAAGGAACCTACTTCCGCATTTTTGAAAAGGATAAAAAAAGATTGGTGAGTGAATCACTTAAAGCGCTCGATCTTGTTTATGCCTGGGAAAAAGGCCTGCTCTGTGAACCGGTAAAAAGTGCAGAAGGATTGCTGGGTTTCATACCACCGGCAATGATTGGACCTCCCGAAAAATGCTACTATACCAAAGTGACTGAAACACCAGGTTTAATTTACAACGCGTATGGAAAAGGAAAGACGGCTTTCTTTCCTTTCAGAATAGCTTCGCTTTATCACCACAAAAGGCATTATGGCCATGTTGAGTTGGTGAAGTCTGCATTGTTAGAGTTATTGGATTACAAACAGGATATAATCACCGCCACCTCTCCACTTGTTGAAATATCAAGACAAAAAAGCCCCGATGGTGATTTTGAATGGTTTGGCCTCATGAACCACTCCGGGCAATTGGGAAATGGTTTTTTTGAACCGCTTCCCATCTACAATGTGAATTTCAGATTCAAAACAGAGAATGCGTTTACAACGCTTAAAAGCTTGCAGACAGGTAAGTCCATTGTATTTAAAGAAAAGGATGGTTGGGTTGAAGTTACGCTGCCTAAGCTTGAATCATTTGATGTCTTGCTGTTTGAATGATAAAGTGAATATAAGTCAATCAGAAACTTATCACATAATGGTAATAAAACAATTTGAATAGATCTTAAGTAAAGATTAAAATAAACGGATTAAGGTATAAAACAATCATTGCAAAGTAAATTTGACACAAAGGCGTATGGTTCTAAATTGTTGTCTTATGTCTTCTTTCCTGGCTCTTGATTCTAATTAAAAACAGATGAAACAAGGATTAAAATGGACCATGATAGCAGTTGCGTTTATGTTAGCATTCAACGTAAATGGGCAGTTAAAACTTGCTGATATATTTACAGACAATATGGTATTGCAGCAAAACCAAAAGGTGAAAATTTGGGGAATTGCAAAAGCCGGTGAAACTGTTACAATTGAGGCAAGCTGGAATAAAAAAGCCACGACCAAAGCGAACGAAATGGGAGAATGGCAAACGACGCTTAAAACCCCCAAGGCAGGCGATGGGTCTTATGAGCTAAGCGTTGTGAGCAACACGGATACTGTTTCGCTGAAAAATGTAGTAACCGGTGAAGTTTGGTTCTGTTCAGGGCAATCCAACATGAAGTTGAACCTCACCAGAAGCAAAGGATATGAAAAGGATTCTTCCCTCGCAAATAACAATTATATACGACTCTACAGTGATACAAAAACAGGGTGGCAAGAAAGTACATTTGAGCTGGCAAAACAGTTTTCAGCCGTTGGTTTTTACTTTGGATTGAATATTCATCAAAAACTTGATGTGCCAGTTGGATTAATTTTATCTGCGGTAGGTGGTAGTCCGATTTCCTCATATATCCCGCTTGAAACGCTTCAAGGTGATCCGAAGTTAAGTGTTGTTATCGATCGAAGGAATCAGTGGCTGAAAGATTACAGGGCCAGGGATTCAATGGAATATTACACACGACTGAACGAGTGGGAAGCCAACGATAAAAAAGGGAAAAAGCCGGAAATGCCGCGATCGGTATATTCTATCGAACGTTATCACCACCAACGTGGGATCTTGTTTAAAAATGAAGTGAGCCTGTTTATTCCTTATACAATAAAAGGCGTGATCTGGTATCAGGGAGAAAGCAATATGGAATGGCCCAACGAATACGAACATCTTTTTTCCACTTTAGTTACCTCATGGCGCAATGCCTGGGGACAGGGTAATTTCCCGTTTTATTATGTGCAAATCCCGCCTTATAATTACCCAATACAATATGGCATTGACAAGGGCTTGAATGCACCAATATTACGTGAAGCTCAATACCGTACTTTAAAGCTGAGAAATACAGGGATGGCTGGAACGATGGATGTAGGTGATCCCAATAATGTTCATCCGAACATAAAAAAACCAATTGGAGAACGTCTGGCTTTCATTGCTTTGGCTAAAACTTACGGCCTTAAGGGGATAGAATATTCAGGTCCAACATATAAAACATGTTCGGTGGCTGGTAATGAAGTTATCGTTGAATTTAATCATGCAAAAAATGGTTTGGTATCCAGAAATGGAGATCCATTGTGGTTTGAAATAGCTGGAGCTGATGGCATTTTTCTGCCCGCTACTGCTGAATTAAAAGGCAATAAGGCAGTCGTATCGAGTAATTCTGTAGCTGAACCAAAAAGCATTCGTTATGCCTGGCTTTCCGGTGCTGTAACCAATGTTTTTAACGCTGAAGGATTGCCTGCGATACCTTTTTTGGTGAATGATCTTAGGAAAAGAAAGTAAAATTAATAATAGTGTGAAAATATGAAAATAAAGTCCCTGCAGTTAGGCATTTTTTGTTTGTGTTTGTTCGCAATGCGTACGAATGCACAAGAGATCGATTTTGAGAAGTATCCAAGCGCTGTGATCTCGAATGATGAAGTGCGTATGACCGTGTTTTTGCCGGATCGTGAAAAAGGGTTCTACCGCTCTACCCGTTTTGATTGGTCGGGTATAATTGGAAGTGTGCAGTACAAAGATCATGAATATTTTGGGCCCTGGAAGGATACGCATGATCCATTGTTGCCTGCCGATATCGTTGGCCCTGCGGAATCTGCTATAGGCGCCGGTTTAGGCTATGAAGTGGCTGGCCCGGGAGAAGGATTTATCCGCCTTGGTGTGGGGATCATTGAAAAAGGCAATGAAAAAGAATACGATCATCACATCAAAAACTATAAAATTCTGGATCATGGAAAGTGGAAGGTGAAAAATGGGGGTGACTGGATTACATTTACACAAACACTGAATAGCGACTTTGGCTATGCGTACGTTTATGAAAAAACAATACGACTCAATGAAAAGGGTTTTCATATAGAACATAAACTGAAAAATACCGGCGAAAAGAAGATTGAACTGGATCAGTACAATCACAACTTTTTTGTGATCGATAAGCAGGTTCCAGGAACTTCGTATAACATTAAATATCCATTCAGGGTGAAAACAAATAGCGACACGAAAGGATTGGTAAAAGTTGGAGGGCTTGATATCGCGTTTCTAAAAGATTTTGAAACAGGAGATAATGTATTTGTTGAGCTGGAAGGATTTAAACCCTCTGCTTTGTACAATAAGTTTTCCATTGAAAGCACCACAGCAGGAGCCGGCGTTTTGGTATCCGTCGACCAACCCATTATCAAAGCACAGTTTTGGGCCAACAGCAGAACCCTTTGTCCCGAACATTTTATTCAGTTGTCCATTGAGCCGAACAAAGAACAAGTATGGACTTCTAAATACATATTATTTGAACTGGAACCTGCCAGGCAAGTTGATTATACCTATTCGAAAGTTGAAATAGAGCCAGAAGTCCTTACCATTATGGAGGACAAATGGAAGGGCCAATTTATGCATGTAGAATACCCCCAACAATTTTTGGATAAGGTGATTACTGTAAATGTTGGTGAAGATATTCAAGCAGCCATCGACAAAGTGCACAATGCCGGCGGCGGGGTTGTTTCTCTGGCAGCTGGCACACATATTCTTACAAGTACACTTACATTAAAGAGCAAGGTGACCATCATTGGGGCTGGGAAAGCACAGACTGTTTTGTTGCAAGGTCCAGACTTTGATGGTAATTGTTTTAACGCTGGAGATAAGCCACAGGTCACAGATGTGATAATTAAGGACATGACACTCCGGGGGACGCGAACAGGTAGCGCCAATGGAATATTGATGACAGGTCGTAACGAAAGCCGACACACACGGATCATGTTGCAGAATATCACCGTGACCGACTGGGCACACCATGGGGTGCACATTAAACGCACCAATAATATCATCATGGATAAATGCGAAATTCAATATAATGGTTCTGCCGGTGGTTTGCATCATAATGTTTACTTTCTATACAACAAGTACTTATTGCAGTCCGATTGCGACATGTCTTTTCCCGTAAAAGGTAAAGGTAACAAATACACATCCTTTGAGCACGTCATAGCGCAACGAATCACCATTCGCGATTGCAAAGGAAATGGCATCCAGGCTGACCATGAGGAAGCAGGTTACTTCTTTTTCCACAAGTACAACATCTCGGGATGTGGACACGCTGCCCTTTGGTTCCCTTGTGAACATTATTACGATAAGTACAATTATACAGAAGATCCAAAGTATGCACCTCAAAATGTAATTTTAAACCGTTGTGAAATTGTTGATAATGCATACGGCGCCATGTGGCGACAGGTAGGTGGTGCGTATGTCATCAACAGTACCTTCGATAATAAAGAGGCTGACATGGTTTTATTAAACTGCGACGTAAGCAGGGAAAACAGTACTTTTAAGAAAGGAAACAAGGAGCTGAAAGATGTTGATGAATGGCCACAAGCAGGGAAAGTGCTATGGTAGCCGTTTCAACAGGAAGTTTGAAATTGGATGATGAAATGATGAGAAAAGTGAGGTAGCTTGTAACATCAAGGCATGTTTAAGCCTGTGTTGAAGAGGAAAAAGCACTTCTTACAACAAATTCACTATTCTTTGGAATTTTCCTTTGGTGCATAAACCTCGGAATCGTTTACATTAGCATAAAATTTCTAATTTTAATTTGTGTTGTTTTTAACAGGAATATAATGTTACAATTTTTGATGCGATATATGCGAAATCTACAAAGATTATTACTCTTAATCATTCTCGTGTTTGGAGTACATTCATTTGTGAAAGCACAGCTAATTGTAAATAGTTTAAACGAACTTTTACCTTTACTTGATGATGACAATGCGAATGTAAAAGTTGCTCCGGGTACTTATTCTATTTCGGCAGATGATATCACCGCAGGTACTTATTCAAATCCTCTGTTTGTTTTTTCCGGCAACAATAGCACCTTTGATTTTTCAGGTGTAACAATCCATTTTTCTACTGATTTGCTCACAAAGATTGCAGAATCTGTTATCCAGATCCATATTACCGGTAACAACAATGTGCTAAAAAATCTTAGCATGTCAGATGTAGGTGAAAATGTTAAACCCAGAGACGGTGGCGTAAATATTGTGATAGATGGGATGAATAACAGAGTGGAAGGCTTTGATATGTCTGTTAAAGGATCTTACCCCTATGGCTATGGTGATGCATTCGGGAAGGGCGCTACAGTGGTTATTAAACATTACAAACACAGTGCAGTACTGGTTCGTGGTACCTCAAATCACTTGTTAAATTGTAAGATAAAACAAAGGGCCTATGGCCACTGCGTTTTTATGCAAGCTGCAGTGGATCCGCTGATTGAGGGCTGTTACATCGAGGGAGAAATGCGCTCGACTGATGACATGTTAGCTGAAACCTCCGGGCCTGCTTATGATGTTGATTTTATGACTGTCTGGGGATACAAACTTCCACCCGGTTTCATGATGAGTCTTCAAGAAGCTGGTATTCGTGCTTACACAGATGGTGTGACAGAAATTAATGGCGTTGAAATTAGCAGAAACACTTCAGATCCGACTGTAAAGAATTGCACTGTAAAAAATGTTAGGGCGGGTGTCACACTGACACATGCCAAAGGGACTGAAACCGTTATTGGAACAACATGCCTGGGCTGTGAACGAGGATTTGCAATTGGTACGGGTTCCATCGTTGATTGTAGTGCTGATGTTATTTATGGGCCGGCCCTGGCTTTAGACGAAACGTCAAGTTCAAGTACAACAGCGGATGTTACCCTGCTATGGAGTGATGAAGAATACTATAATGGCAGTGGACAAGCGGTATCACTTACAGGAAATGGATATGACATAACCATCAGGGGGGATGTGTCCTATCCGAATCAAGATCTTGCTATCGAAATATCCGGTATTTATAAGGATATTCGAAATTATTCAATAACGGATCTCACATCAACAAGTAATGTTAGAATTCACAATCTTAGTGGCTATCCTCTTATTTTAGGACCGAAAAGTAATTCAACGACAGGAGAGTCTGGAGGTATGATAACCGATTTGGGTACAAACAATAAGGTTGAGGCTATTCCTGTTCCTGTGTTAAGTATTTGGGGCAAGGATTATTCAGATGCTTCCAATGATGTGAGCACAGGTCTTACCTCAGATGGTGATACCATCATTCTAAATATCGGAGAAGCATCTTATCTGGAATACGAATTTACAATCCCCGCAGCGGGCAGCTATTTATTCGATTTCTTTGTTTCTGGAATTGCTGATGGAACATTCAACGTTGAGCTTAATAACGAAACCATTGACCATCTCAATCTTAAATTAACAGAGGGCAATGATATCTGGGAAACACTTCGTTCATCAAGTCCTGTATATCTCACCAAAGGTGTAAAAACAATGCGTATTAGCTCGACAGTAGCAGGATGGAATTTAAGCAAGATGCTATTGCTGTCCGAATGTTATGATACACCCATCATTCCCTATATTAAGACAACAAATTCGATTGGGGCAGAATTAAGCAACGAACAAACAGCGAAGGCAGTTATCTTTCCTGGAGTAAACGTTAGCTTAACTCCTGAGCCATCCATCGGTGGTAAATGGAGCTGGATCGGGCCCAATGGTTTTACATCGCGGTCGAGAGAGGTTCTTCTAAACGATGTTCAATTGAGTGATGGAGGCGTCTATGTGGCTACTTTTACAAACGATTGTGGCCTGCAAAATGAAATTGAATTTACGGTTAATGTGACAAATACCTTACGTTTTGAGGCTGAAGCTTATGATACTATGGATGGAACTTTGCTGAATACAAGCACCGGCAATGCTGAACTGGACCATGTGTACGATATCAACGAAGGAGATTATCTTGAATTTGACCTTGTGGTTCCGTTCACAGCAAATTATCGCATGAATTATAATGTATCCAGCGAATCATCCGGTGGTGGTTTCATTGTATCTTCAAATAACACAGAAATCGAGACCGTTGGTTTTGCTGCAACAAATGGGGTGCAAAACTGGACAACCGTTTCATCCTTGTCTGCTGTGCGCTTTACGGCTGGTATGCATACCTTAAAAATTAAGTCTGCTTTGGCAAATAGTGATTGGAGCCTGAATTGGTTTGAAATACAAATTGATCAAATTCTGAGCCCTTGTGATTTTCCTTTTACATCTGAAAATGTGTTTATTAGAAATGAGTCATATTATTGGTCCACAGGCGCCATGGATATAAGCTGCGAAGAAAGCGTAAGCTTTTTTGCAAACATTAGTGGTACTAAAACATTGGAAAGCACTGATTCTCTGAATGTCTACTACAGATTAGATGGTGGAGAGCCTGTTCCGATTTCAGAGAATGCGGGTGTGTTTGACGATCAATTAATTTACGCTGATTCACTGAAGGGTTCAACTTTAGAAATTATTATTCAAGCCTTTTCGGGGAGCCCAGACAAAATATTTAAAATATCTGATATACTTATTCAAAATGGATCGATCGTTCTTAGTCGTAAAATTGAGGCAGAATCATATAATAATAAAATTGAAGGCACACAACTCGTGGTAGAGAATTGTGCTGATGACAATGGTAAACAATTGGGCTATGTTTCCTCGGGTGATTGGACCATGTATCGCAATGTTGATTTAACTGCTATTACTGGTGTTGAAGCCAGAATATCAAGTAAAAGCTCTTCAGGAACTATCCAACTACGTTTAGGATCGCCAACAGGTACCTTACTGGGATTAATAAGATTTGAAAAAACGGGTAGCTGGAACTTATATGCAACTGAAAGTAGCAAGATAAGTACCACAGAAACTGGATTGCATGATGTATACTTTGTGTATTCAGGAGGACTAAACATCAATTGGTTTAAAATATATGCATCATTAATTCCTCCATTGTCAACGGGCTTGAGTGAAACTAAGACGAATGAGGTTTTAAGTGAAACACTCATGTTCCCTAACCCGGTGACAGATATGCTTTACCTTAGGAATGTCAGGCATGGAGACCTGGAAGTTTACAACTGTACTGGTCAGCTACTTAAAAAGATTATAATTCAAAGCGAAAATCAAACCGTCGATTTTAGTGATTTTAAAGCTGGGATGTATATTGTTAAGGTCAGCGATGGAAACAAAATTATAACACAAAAGGTTCTGAAGCAGTGACGTGCAAGTAATTCAAAATAATGTATTGCACGCCAAAGTAAAATAATTGAAACTTAAAAAATGATAAATATGAAAACCCTTTTAAAAAGTTGTTTTATAGTCTTTATAACGATGAGTACATTGAATGCTCAGGTTGATGCTCCATCATTGGATCCTTACGCAAATGAAACAGATGCTGAAAGAGATATTCGAATGAAATGGTTTCGTGAGGCAAGATTTGGAATGTTTATTCATTGGGGGATCTATGCCGTTCCGGCAGGAACCCATAAGGGCAAGCAGATAGACGGATTAGGAGAATGGATTATGGCCAAAGGGGAAATCCCAATGTCTGACTATCAGCTTTATGCTAAGGAGTTTAATCCGGTTAAATACAATCCGGAAGCTTGGGTGTTACTTGCAAAGGAAGCCGGGATGAAATATATTATTATAACATCGAAGCATCATGATGGGTTTGCGCTGTTCGATTCAAAAGTTTCGCAATGGGATGTGGTGGATGCGTCTCCCTATGGAAAAGATCTTATTGCTCCTTTGGCTGAAGCTTGTAAAAAGCATAATATTAAGCTGGGTCTGTATTATTCCCAGGCTCAGGACTGGAATCAGGGAGGTTCTGCACGTGGGAATGATAAACGCAAGTGGGATCCAGCGCAAGAACATGACATGGACGATTATATTAAAACCATTGCAGTGCCGCAGGTAAAGGAAATCTTAACACAGTATAAACCTGCCGTATTGTGGTGGGATACACCCCGTGGGATGAATGACGAACGTGCGGAACAATTTTTACCCTTGCTAAAACTCGCACCTGGAATCATACATAACAACAGATTGGGGGGGGAATACAAAGGAGACATCAGCACGCCTGAGCAACACATTCCTGGGACTGGCCTGCCAGGAGATTGGGAGTCGTGCATGACTATGAACAACACATGGGGATATAAAAGTTATGATCATAACTGGAAATCGACTGAAACGCTTGTACAAAACCTTGTTGATATTGCGAGTAAAGGTGGTAATTACTTACTTAATGTTGGACCGACGGCAGAAGGGTTAATACCCGAGCCAAGCATGGAACGTTTGAAGGAAATTGGCACCTGGATGAGCAAAAACGGTGAAGCAATCTATGGCACCAGTGCCAGTCCTTGTCGCACGCCTGCTTGGGGCCGTATCACAACACGTACAAATGGAAAAAACACCACACTTTATCTTAATGTTTTCGACTGGCCTGAAAATGGAACATTATTCCTCCCTGTTACCAATAAAGTTAAATCATGTCAGTTACTTGTGGATAAGTCCCGGGAATTTAAAACAAAATCTGATGAGCAGGGTACTACTATTTCATTGGTCGGAGAAGCTCCTGATGCAATCAGCTCTGTTATTGTTTTAAAAATGAGTGGAAAACCAATGGTAAGCGAGGCCGATAATATCAAACAGGATAAGGATGGCATCATTTTATTGCCTGCGCAAAAATCTATCATTAATAATATAATTGGGTCTCATGTGGTTTACAACAAAGTAAACGATTGCATCGAACAATGGACCAACGAAAACGCTACAGTGGATTGGGATTTTTTGGTTGATAAAGTAGGGACATATAAAATTTTGATGCGCATAGCTTCCGAAGAAGCTAGTTCCATAGAGCTTAATATTTCTGATCAAACAATTCATTCTAAATTACCATCAACCGGTGGATTTAATAACTTTAAGACGATTGAGGCCGGGGTAATAGAGATTGATAAAGTAGGTAAATGTAGCATACATTTAAAACCAACCAGCAAAATGTGGAAGCCTGTTAATCTGAAAGATGTAACATTATCTCCCCAATAGCGACAGGATATATTGTATCATAACCGATTTTATAATCGGATCTTAGGTGGTCAACTAATAAAACTGATCACAATACCCAGTAAACGCACAAATGTTCGGTTATTCTGTATCTGAACTGCGTGCGGCTGTTCAGCAGAGTAACTACGCCATTGTAATGAGACCAGGTAACCTTAACATGGAGGTACTGAGCAGCAGTGTGAGTGTAAAGGCTCCCAAAATATGTAACTGATTAAAGAGCTTAAAACAAGGGTCCTTGCATCTCTACGTTTGCAAGGGACTTAGAGGTGCTCTTGATATTGCTACTTGTTGAAAGGGGAATTCAATTATTGGCGTTAAACTTACTGTACGAGGATACTATCCTTAGGGCTATGGCAGCATGCATGGCATTGGTATGGATAAGGTGTTTT
>JBFHER010000081.1:0-14341 GCA_041584055.1 Bacteroidales bacterium | reverse complement strand
TAATATCAGTCCTTTGTCCGAAATAAGTTCTGCAGTACATCCCCGCCCAAAAAGCATCACTGCATCTTTCATACAGGCATTGTTTATGTCATAAATGTCCTTGGCCTCAAGCTTAAAGCCCTGCGTTTTCATATCTTCGATGTTCAATCGTTCAATGAGCATGGGTAACCACATTCCCTCCTTTGAATGCGTTAATGGTGCGGATAAAAGAAAGATTAATATGAATGAAAGTTTGATTTTGTGCATCATCTGGTCAGTGTTTGATTTCTTTGAGTGTTTGATAAAGTTTTTGAACTGGTAAGCCCATCACATTGAAGTACGATCCTTCAATTCCACAGACGCCGATGTGGCCGATCCATTCCTGAATGCCATAGGCGCCGGCTTTGTCATAAGGTTTGTAGTGTTCAATGTAATAATTGATTTCTTCTGTGCTTAACTTATCGAAACAAACATTTGTTTCAGATGAAAAACACAGGTGCTGTTTTTTTGTTTGAACCGAAACGCCTGTAATAACCTGATGTGTTTTTCCCGATAAGTTATGAATCATCCTGAATGCATCCTGTCTGTTCTCAGGTTTTTCAAGGATGTTACCATCACAAATAACAACCGTATCTGCAGTAATGATTAATTCGTTTGCGTTTAGTGTTGGTTTATAAGCTTCCGCTTTTTTGTTAGCCAGAAATTCTGCAACCTGCAAAACATCTAAGTCTGGGGGGTAGCTTTCATCAAGGTTCTTAATCACACGGACCTCAAATTTTAGCCCCATATTACTCAATAATTCTTTTCTTCGCGGCGATTGAGATGCTAAAATAATTTTATAATTATCTAAATGGGAAAGCGGAAATGACATTTGGATGGATTAAAAAAACGGAATCTGAAAAATGGAAGACATTAAAAGGTAAATTGGAATTGTAAATAAAGTGCCAGATAACATGATGAATTTTATAATGCTGTTGGCACGTTTGTAATCTGATATATGCTTAGCCTTCCAAATCACAAAGATAAAATAGAGAAATGGGATTGTTAAGGCAAGGATGAGGTACGATAAGGTGTTCCAGTCGCTGCCAAAAGGAATAAACTTAAAGTAATAATAGTTCATTAAAACCATGGTGAAGACTGACAGTGTCAGAATAATGATTTTACCCCAAAAATGGCCTGCAACAATGGGGAGGGTGTTGCATTCCATGTCACGATCACCTTCTTCATCCTCAAAATCCTTAACGATTTCGCGAATGAGGGTGGTTACAAAGGCAAAAATTGAAAATATCATGCCCATGTACAACATGTTTGATGTAACGCCGGTATTGATCACTTCAGGACCATAGTTTCCTTTTAGCATAAAAGCTTCTACAATCACAACCATCATGGGTACCATCCCACAACTAAAGGCAACAATGATGTTTCCTATGAAAAACTGACGTTTATAAACCGATGAGTAGAACCATAACAAACCCGGGATAAATAAAATTATAAATGCAGCCGGGATTGACTGTGCTTTCCAACTCATTAAAAGGCCAGCCAGGACTCCGATGCCCGTGAAAACCTGATGCAAGAGCATCGCTTGTTGCCGGGAAACGGTTTTTCCAATAATCACCTTTTCCGGTCGGTTTATCTCATCGATTCGCGTGTCGAAATAGTCATTGATAACATACCCCCCTGCTGCAATAAACGCGGTTGCGATTACCAGTGCAATAAAAAACAGAATTGAGGTTGATACTTCCAGCTCATAAAGTGCAAGGAATGGCCGGACAATGGTTGCCCTGGTGATATACTGTATGAGAATAATAAACAGTATGTTTTTATATCGTATTAGCTTCAATAACTCCATAGAAATCAAAAATAAGAAATTATAATGGATCTGTTTTTGTATTGACAGATTTCTTTTGTTTTTGCGAACATAAGCAAACACCCAGGAAGGTTAATGCTCCATTGATGATTAAAAGTTCAAATCCAAAATGAAAATTAAAAAGGATTGGCGAAAACAGATCAATGGCGGCTGAAATAAAAGGAGTGCTCAGCATCACAAAGGGAATTAAACGGTCGTTTGCTTTGCGTTTCGTAAAAAGACCAAATGCGTAAACGCCAAGCAAAGGGCCGTAGGTATATCCGGCTGCTTTAAAGATTGCGGAGATTACATTCGTTTTGTTTATCAGATGAAACGCAAGAATGATGCATACAATCACAACGGAAACGCCCAGATGAACCAGAAGTCGGATTCTGCGTGATTTTCGCTCATCCATTTTTTTAGTTGGTAGAATGTCTACTGTAAATGAGGTTGTTAAAGATGTTAAGGCAGAATCAGCACTGGAATACGCAGCAGCAATCAAGCCAAGCATAAAAATAACGGCGATGTAAGGACTTAAAAAACCGCCTGTTGCAATCATTGGATAAATATCATCTGTTTTCTCGGGGAGTGCAATGCCCTGTTTTGATGCGTACAGCAGTAAAAGTGCTCCCAATGAAAGGAAAAGAAAATTAACAGGGATAAAAGCAAAGCCATACCATCTTACGTTCTTCTGTGCATCATTTAAGTTCCTGCAAGTTAGGTTCTTTTGCATCATGTCCTGATCCAGTCCGGTCATGACAATTGTTATAAATACACCAGATAAAAATTGTTTGAAGAAGTTTTGCTTTGACACCCAGTCATCAAACACAAACATTCGCGTGGATGTATCTTCTTTGAGACTTGTAAAAATTTCAGACAGGGGCATGTTGAGTTGTGAAATCAATTCAGTTATGGTGAGTACCAATGCTGCCAAAAGCAAAAAGGTCTGAATGGTATCCGTCCAGATGATGGTCTTGATGCCGCCCCTGAACGTGTAAAGCCAGATTAACGATATCGTAACAATCACAGTTAGATAAAAAGGAATATTGTAATGACTGAAGATTGTTAGCTGCAAAACCGATGCCATCAGAAACAAGCGAAAACTGGCCCCGATTAAACGGGAAAGTAGAAAGAAGGATGCGCCGGCTTTATATGTGTTTTTTCCAAAACGCGTTTCGAGATACTCGTAAATGGATGTGAGTTTTAATTTATAATAAACCGGAAGTAAGATCTGGGCAATTACGAGGTAACCGAAAAAATAGCCCATCACCATTTGCATGTAGGTGAAACCTGTGGTTTGCACCCATCCTGGAACAGAAATAAATGTAACACCGCTCAGGGAGGCACCAAGCATTCCAAAGGCCACCACATACCATTGTGAGTTTCTGTTTCCCCTGTAAAACGTATCGTTGGAACTGTTTTTTCCGGTTAAAAGAGAAATCACAAAAAGCAGAGCAAAATAACTCCCGATGATGATCACAAGGCTTGTGGAACTCATGAGGATGGAATTTGGTTTTGTATTACACGCATCCAGGCACGCACTAACTGTTTATTTGAATAAATTCCTGTCTCAAGGGTTTGACGGAATTTAAGCTCCTGGCTTCCAAATGTTTTGTTCATGAGCTGGGCAATTGTATTCTGCATTTCTGTCACAGTGTTTGCAATTGAACAGTATGCATGAAGTTGTGTGCCTGCCAGCATCTGATCATTGACAACACAAAAACGTCCTCTAAATAGCGAGTAAAGCAATTTTAGCTTGAGTCCGGTGCTCTGAAATGTTGGTAGGACCAAAATGTGTGCATTGGCCACTAAATCTTCCATTTCAGACTGGGAGGGATTGGCAATGATGTGTATGTTTTCGTGTTTACTGGCTGCTTTAATAAGCTTCGTAGATGGATTTTTTCCCGCGATGGTCAGCCGATGGCCGAAAGATCCAAATACCTTGTTTATCAGGTAGATGGCAGCCTCTTCGTTTTCAGGAACACTTAAGTTTCCGTGATAGAAAGCATAGTCCCCTTTTCCTGGATTGATTGTTACTTTGTCAAATTGATGAGACGTTGGAATTAAAACCACGTTTTCATTTAATTTTTTGTAATGTTTTGTGTCATTTTCGGAAACAGTCGCGATGGCAGATGCTCCGGCAAGATTACTGTCGAAACGTTTCAACTTGTAAGCTTCACAAGCATAATAGAATTTCTTTAGAACATTGGATTCACTTTTTGCCAATTCCTGATAGTAATCACCTTCAACATTATGCATCCGAACCATACGGTAACGATTTTGAAGTTTCGGATGATTTAAATAGGCACAACAGTGTGTCCCTTCAAACAGAATTGGGAAATTGTTAGAGCATAGGTTCGTCAATAGTTGCTTGTTTTTTCTGCTTTTAACAATGAAGGGTGTGCGTGAAAGAAAGTTGAACAGGGTTTTCTTACGGTCATAGAATGTAACACTCGAACAAACCTTCTTTAATTCAGCTACATTCGTAGCGCGATCGTAGTTGAAGGTATGCAAATGAATCTGTACAGATGCTTTCTGGAGCTGTTTAATTCGATAGTACACATCAATCAATCCTCCCAAATCCGGCGGAAAAGGATTGTTAAAGGAAACAATGTTCAATGCAATCGGTTCTGTATCAGTCATCCACTTTTCTTGTTTTTGTCTTTAACCAGGCTGCTTCTTCTTTGTCAAGATAGGGGGACAACTTTAAATAAACATTCCTGTGATAGGCGTTTATCCATTCTATTTCATCTCTTGTAAGTAGTTGCAACATAATCAGATCCAAATCGATAGGACACAGGGTCAGCGTTTCAAATTGAAGGAAACTGCCAAACTCACTTTCGCCGGCGTTAACTGTTGTAACCATGTTTTCAATGCGTATGCCATGGCGATCGGGTTTGTAGATGCCCGGTTCAATGGTGATAAGCATGCCTTCCTCAAAAGGAACCATGTTGCCTTCTTTTCGAATCGTTTGAGGTCCTTCATGAACATTTAGAAAGTGACCAACACCATGGCCGGTTCCGTGTCCATAATCTATTTTTTCCTGCCACATAGCATTGCGTGCAAGGATGTCCAGTTGGATGCCGCATGTTCCTTTTGGAAATATCGCTTTCGCCAGGGCAATCACCCCTTTCAGTACGTTGGTGAAATCTGTTTTTATTTCATCGCTTACCTTTCCCAATTTTATGGTACGTGTAATATCCGTGGTGCCGTCATAATACTGGCCCCCAGAATCCACCAGAATGATTCCGCCAGCTTCGAGTGTGGCTGAACTTTTCTCCGAAGGGGCGTAATGAACGATGGCCCCATTGGCCATATAACCGGCAATGGTTTGAAAGCTTTCACCAAAAAAATCTGCCTGTTTCGATCGCAGGTCTTTTAAAAGAATACCGATGTCATATTCTGATATCTTTTCATCATTTTTGATTGTTTTTTCCAATTGCATCAGAAAGCGCACCATTGCAACACCGTCTTTTTCCATGGCATTTCGAATGCCATCCAATTCTGTGCTGTTTTTCTTCGCTTTCAGCAGCGCAAGCGGGGATGCAAGTACTTGTACGGTGCAATACTCGGGGATTGATTGGAAGAGGTCCTGATTGACTTTATCCGGATCAACAAAAACGGTTTCTCCTGCCGGTAATTCGGAAAGATAAGTGGCTATCTCATCGTATCCGGCAGTTGTCACGCCGTTTTCAGCAAGGCTGATTCTTAGGTCCTGATCAATTTTCTCCTTATCAACAAATAAAATCGCTGAACGATTGCCTACAATTGCCCAGGATACAGTGAGCGGGTTGTATTTTATATCCCTTCCGCGGATATTGAATAACCATGCAATTTCATCCAATGCTGTAACAAGTAGTGTCCAGTTTTCTTCTTTAAATTGTTTGCGGATGATGGCTAGTTTTTTCTTGATAGATAAACCCGCATATTGTGTTGACAGTAAGATGGATGGAGCGTTGGGGATCGGTGGGCGATCCGTCCATATCTCTGAAAGAAGGTCCTCTTGCGTATTTAATGTAATGCCCTTTTCCGACAATGAAGACATGAAGTTTTTCACCGCATTTACGGTAAATAATTTTGGATTGATTCCCAGAACAGCTCCGTTGCTCAATTCGTTTTTAAGAAAATCGTCAATAGTGGCTTCTCCTTCAACACGTAATTTGTATAATTTAATGCCTGTGTGATGCAATTGTTTCTCTGCCTGCAAAAAATAACGGGAATCAGTCCAGAGACCGGCATTGTTTTGCGTAACTACAATCTGACCAAAGCTTCCTGTAAAACCAGAAATCCAGGCACGTTCATTCCATCGTTCCGGAAGATATTCACTTTGATGCGGATCAGTGCCGGGAATGATCCAGGCATCAATGTTTTTGAGGGACATGAGAGCCCGTAGTTCTGATAGCCGTTCCGGAATAGTCATATTAGTTGTCAGTTCTGATTTCAACATCTTCGAATTTACTTACAATTGTCAGGATGCCAGGGGTCTGATTGACATCCCCAAAGCTTCCTTTGTATGTTTTTATAAATCCATCATTAATACGTTGAAATTTATCGATTGCAGATGTGTTTTTTAAATCACAATATTTCATTTCAGCATTGATCAGCATATTGGTCGTATGAGCGATGCCAAGCAGACTCTGAACCTTGTTCAGATTAATGTTAAGCATTTTGGCCTCAGTGCCGATGTTTGTAATTGTTAAACGACCGTAACTCATGTCAGTGGTAAGTTCACCACCCGGGGCATTGAGGTCAAGATTTGAATAGCTGCTGCTGATGTTTAATTGCGTTCCCTTTTCTATTTTTATATTATCCGTAAAGGACATAATCTCTGAATTGGACAGTTCACCGAAATTAAGCTGTGAAAACTCACTCCTAAGAACTAAATTATCAGCAATTCCGATATTCAATATAGCACCATCACTTCGGATCAGCGACGCTTCAAGTGTGTCAGTGTTAAGGGTGCATTGTGTCAACGAGAAATTAGTGACATCCCGGTTCAGGGTGCGTAGGGATGGAATGTGCAAATCGCCATATTCCAGATTGAGAGAAGATATAAAAATTGGACGATCACTTTTAACATTACCAAACTTATTGGTGATGTCCCAAACCAGAGAATCAGGTGTGTAAATTATAAAGTCGATGCTATAGGGAATGAAATAATCAAATTTGGTTGATAAAACTGAGGAGGCGTAAATTTTTTGCCCTCTTCTTGTGAGATTGATGTCTATGCTGTTAAAAAATTCAGCAGAGTCATCCAGAATTTCAAAATCTGCCTCCACCAATACTTCAATTGTTATTGAATCAGATGCAACCGGAATAATGGATATGTTTCCATGCTGATTACTTACATGGACCTGATAACCTTTATTTACCGGAAAACTGGCGTTGTGAGAATTCGAAAATTTAACAGAAAAGGCAGATAAGGAAGTGAGAAAAAAACATATTATTATCAGTCCATTTTTAACCATGTGGTAATTTTTCAGATGAATTTCTTTTGGGCAAATTGTGCGAATTCAATGTCTTGCAAAAACGCAGATAATTTACCCTTTTTGTGATTCATGCAAATATAAAAGATTTTTATTTCAAAATAGGTTCAATCCTGCGATTTTGTACCTTTGCCGCACATTTAAGCAGATTGAAAAATGAATAAAAAACAGTACAAAAATTTAAGAGGCGTCCTGTCGTTTAAGAAATGGAGCAGGGCATCCTATGCCGTTTTTAACACGGTTTCGAGAGTGGTAAATATACGTGTATTGAGTCTTGCCAGTTTAACGGCTGTTGGGATTGTGCAGATTGTGGCACAGGGGGACAGCACCCTTGTAAGAGACGAAAAAGTAGATTTGGAAGAACTGGTAGTCACGGCTGAAACTGTGCCTCAATTACAATCGGAGGTCGCACGCATTGTCAGTGTCATCAGTAAAAAAGAAATTGAGGCATCAGGTGCCACCTCATTGCCCGATCTGCTTGAATGTGTTTTAAATGTTGATGTACGCCAAAGGGGCCTTCATGGTGTACAGTCGGATGTAAGTATAAGAGGAGGCTCTTTTGATCAGGTGATGGTTTTGCTCAATGGGATCAATATCACAGATCCCCAAACCGGCCATCACACAATGAATTTACCCCTAAACATCGAATCCGTTGAAAGAATAGAAGTGCTGAATGGACCCGGTGCCCGTCATTTGGGCGCCAATGCATTTTCCGGAGCCATCAATATTATCACCAAAACTTCTGAAAAAAATCAACTCAGTTTGGGTTGGGGAGGAGGTCATTATGGCTTTCAGGAAGGAAACGCAAGTGTCTCGTTGCAAACAGGCAGACTTTCGTCATTTTTGTCAACAGGTTATAAAAAAAGTGATGGTTACATTGAAAACACCGATTTTAAAAACAAAGATGTGTTTTATCATGGCGTACTTGGATTGGTAAAAGACAAGCTTGATCTTCAGTTGGGGTATCAGGATAAAAAGTTTGGATCGAATGCATTTTATACCCCGCTCTGGCCGGATCAGTTCGAGCAAACAAAAACAAGTTTTGCTTCCCTCAAATACACTACCGGAACAAAATTAAAATTTTCACCTTCCATCTATTACCGTCAGAATTACGATCGTTTTGAGTTATTTAGGGAAGATACTTACAATCGGCAAGGAAACTATTACGTAAATGGCACAGATACAGCACGGTATTATCCGGATGTCTATGCTGCTTGGAATTATTATTCAGGTCATAATTATCACTTCTCTCAGGTGGCCGGGGCAAATGTAAATGGCCACTATTTCTGGAATGCATTCGGGAAAACCACATTTGGTGCGACCTCGCGGTACGAAAGCATCCTAAGCAATCAGCTAAAAGCATCTGAGTTAAATGAACCAATTCCGGTTGCTGGAGAAGAAGCCTTTTATACAAAACAGGCAGAACGAACAATTTATTCGGTTTATTTGGGGCATGTGTTTAGTCATGCCTTGTTTAATATTGGTTTTGGAATGATGGGTAATTACAGTAAATCCCTGAATGAGGCAATGACATTTTATCCGGGGATTGATTTAAATGTAAAACTGGCAAAAAGCCTGCATCTGAAACTATCGTCAAGTAAATCACTTCGCTTGCCAACCTTCACGGATTTGTATTACAATGGTTCTTCGAATGTGGGCAATGAGAATCTTAAGCCGGAGACAGCCGTCAGTTACGAAGGAGGATTGAATTACGCGACTTCAGGTTTTAGTGCACATGCAACGGTTTTTCATCGAAAAGGTGAAAATTTGATTGATTGGATAAAGGGGCCTGAAGATACGAAGTGGCGAACTGAAAATATGTTGGAGATGAAAACATTCGGAACAGAGTTTTATGCACGTATAGATCCCAATGTGTTTTTTAAGTCAGAGCTTCCTGTTCAAATGATAACACTTTCCGCCAGTACTTTAAATTCGGATAAAGAAAGTGGTGAGTACATGTCTAAATATGTTTTGGATTACCTGCGTTTTAAGGCAGGAGCATCAGCAACTTTTTATTACAAAAATCTGTTTCTTAATATGGAATACGTGTATCAGGAAAGGGCAGGAGCTTATGAATTATATATAGATAAGGTGAGTCAGGGGGATGTGAATTATGATCCATTTGCTTTGTTTAATGCAAAACTGTGGTATCAATTAAAACAATTTAAGACCTTTGTTGAGGCTTCCAATGTACTGAATAAAACATATGTGGATATAGGAAATGTGCCTCAGCCTGGTCGCTGGATAAGAGTTGGAATTCAATTTAACGTAGATTTTTAATAATGTTTGTTGGCAGTTATTTTTATTTGATAAACGGTTTTGTGCGCAACGATAATGAGCAGACCTGGCAACCCGGGGTGGAATTGTATGAAGTCTTTCGCGTGATTGATGGCCTTCCGCTTTTTCTGGATGAACACCTAATGCGTTTGGAAGGATTCTTTCTGGAAAAAGAATTAAAAATGCCCTGTACAGTAAATGCATTGCAAACGATCATTTTTTCACTTATTCAAAAGGTCGGCCTTAAGCATGGAAATGTTCGGGTGAGCTTTGATCTTACAACTCCGGAACTTCGGATGGCAGTTGGCGAGATTCATTCATCATATCCCCAGCAGGGAAACTACCTAAATGGAGTTGCTGCCGCCATTTTAAACGAAGAAAGGACATCTCCGAATGTGAAAATATATCAGCAGAAGCTTCGTACAAAAGCACAGGAACTTATAACAAAGGCAGGTGCTTATGATGTTATTTTATGTAATAAAAAAGGAGAAATAACTGAAGGGAGCAGAACCAATGTGTTTTTTGTAAGAGGGAATGAGTTGTTTACACCACCTGTTGAACAAGTGCTTCCTGGTATTACACGACAAAGGGTGCTGGAGCTTTGCAGGAAGAATGAAATCGTGGTTCACATTGATCGGATTTCAGAAAATGAGCTTCCGGAAATGGATGCTGCTTTTTTTACCGGAACTTCTCCAGGCATTTTACCGATTTCACACATTGGTGTTTATAAATTCAATGTAAAACATTCTTTGTTGCTGAAAATAAACAAATTGTATGGTATTGAAGTAAAGCTGGATTTAAATAAAATATCTCAAAAGATGTCTAAAATTTGAAATAGATGTTAAACAAGGGAGGGTTTGGCACTCTACTTGTTTAAGGTAATCTTGTAAATAAGTGCTCAATAAGAAAGTGATTAATTGTAATTAGTGATATTATGATTTTTTATTTGATTAAATCACGACAATATATTATTTTTGGTTATTTTCTTGTGGTTTAATGTAAAACAATTATTTTTGCGGGTCCAAGCACTTTGAATATTAACTTGTTATAAAATATAAACGATGAAAAAAACACTATTGATTGCTTTAACGATGATGTGCTCTGTTGTTTTGATGGCTCAGGAGTCGGCAGCAGAATTGAAGAATGCGGGCAACGCAGCTTACAAATTAAAGGATTACAAAATAGCCCTGGAGAAGTATGTTGCTTACTTAGCTCATCCGGAAATGCTGGAGGATGACCTTAAAACATATACATACAACTGTGGTTACTGTGCTTACAAGGTTGATGATTTTGAAACCGCAATTGAATATTTATCAAAGTCAGTTGATCTTGATTACAAACCTGATTTAGCGTCGTATTACATTGCGCTTTCGAAGAAAAAAAGCGGGGATGAAGACGCTTATATCGAGGACATGAAAATGATGGTTGTTAAATATCCTAAAAGCAAGTACTATAAAAAGTACTTTTTGAGTGCTGTTGTTACACATTATGCAAAATTAGCTGCAGAACCTTACAACAAGGGGAATGAGATTGCTTCTCAGGCTGCAACAAGTGGGGATGCTGGAGTTTATCTGAAAAAAATGAAAGATGCAATTGCAAAATGGGAAGAATCAAAAGTTCATTTTGAGAAAGTATTGGAATTGGATGGAACAAATCCTGCAGCAACTGCAGCACTTGCAAACATTCAATCACAGGTGAAAAGTTACGAAAGTTATAAGTTATCCCTGAAAGAAAACTAAAATAAAAGGTTTAGTCCTAAGGCGAGTCATCCACCAAATGTGGGTGACTCTTTTTTTTGCATTATAATTTGTAATAAAGTTTTTGGGCGTTGATTTAATATTTACTTTTGCGCATTAACCCAGAGCAATACAAATGCATTGAATTTCATCCCATCCAATGTGATTATCAAACGCAATGATTAAATGAAAATTGCTAACAAGGAAATAAACAGATTTAATTTTATTCCAAGGCATGGTTCAAGGAATCGTATCTATTTTCTAAGCTTTGCCGTTGGAATATTAAGTGGCCTGGCTGCTTTTATATTGAAAAACACGGTTCATTATACGCATCATTTTCTGACACATGGTTTTCATGTGGATCGGGGAAACTTGTTGTATCTCGCCTACCCTGTGATTGGTATCGGAATTACCGTGCTTTTTGTAAAATACGTTGTAAAAGATAATATTGGGCATGGTGTTTCTAAAATTCTGTTTTCAATCTCGAAAAAGCAGGGACGGATAAAACCCCATAATTCCTGGTCTTCCATTATTGCAAGTACTTTTACAATTGGTTTTGGAGGATCGGTAGGAGCAGAGGCCCCGGTTGTCCTGACAGGTGCATCTATTGGGGCAAACCTTGGGCGTTTTTTCAAGTTGAATCACAAAACAATGATATTGTTGATCGGTTGCGGATCAGCAGGGGCCATCGCCGGGATCTTTAAAGCGCCCATTGCCGGTTTGATATTTACCCTTGAAGTTCTGATGATTGACCTGACAATGGCATCTCTCATTCCTCTTTTGATTTCTGCTGTTACCGCCGCATCTTTGGCCAATTATTTAATGGGGGATGCTGTTTTGTTTTCTTTTTCTCAAACCGAATCTTTTGCCTTAAATACAATTCCTTTTGTTATTTTATTAGGTGTTTTTTCCGGATTCTTGTCAATGTATTTCACAAGAGGAGTGATGTTAACGGAGAAAAAACTTGGCTTGTTGAAAACTGAAACGCAAAAATTACTTGTTGGTGGAATTATTCTGAGTGTACTTATTTTTCTCTTTCCAACGCTCTACGGAGAAGGATACACTACCATCATTTCTCTTTTGCATGGTGAAAGCAGTGCAGTTGTTGAAAACAGTATTTTTCATAGCATTGCCGATAATCATTATTTGTTTTTGCTTTATCTTTTGTTCATTCTTTTGTTTAAAGTGTTTGCTACCAGTATTACGACTGGGGCAGGAGGAATTGGTGGTATTTTTGCCCCAACCTTATTTATGGGAGGCGTCTCGGGCTATTTAATCTCAAGGCTTTTCAATGGCTTTGGCTTGCATCTTTCCGAAAGTAACTTTGTTCTGATTGGGATGGCAGGGATGATGGCTGGCGTGATGCATGCTCCGCTGACTGCTATTTTCTTAATTGCTGAGATTACAGATGGCTATGGATTGATGTTGCCATTGATGATTGTTGCTGTGGTGGCATACATTACAATCATGTATTTTGAGCCACATAGCCTTTATCACAAACGGCTTGCTCAGCGCGGACAATTGCTAACGCATCACAAAGATAAAACGGTCCTCACATTGATGAAGATGGACAGTGTTATTGAGAAGGATCTGGAGACCATTGGTCCGGACAAAACACTTGGTGAACTCATAAAGGTGATCTCACGTTCTCACCGGAATATCTATCCCGTGGTGGATGAAGAAAACATGTTCCTTGGAATAATTTTTCTGAATGATATCCGAAACCTTATGTTCAGACCCGAAAAATATGATAAATTCCTGGTTAAACAACTGATGGTTAAACCTCCCGGGATGGCCTCTACAAGACAATCCATGGAAGAAATTATGGATGTTTTTGAATCAACGGATGCATGGAACCTGCCGGTTGTAGATGAAGGGAAATATGTTGGTTTTGTTTCAAAAGCGAAGATATTTAATGCCTACCGCAAAGTGTTGGTGCATTACTCTGACGAATAAGCATTCATCCTGATTAAGATGTACAAAAAAAGAGCTGTTCGCAAGAACAGCTCCCTAATTGCTATGAATACAACTTTACTAAAACTACTCAATATTTTTAATTTCCTCTGTTCCCTCTGCTGCTTTGCCCGTTAGATCCCCGAGATCTTTCGCCTTGTTCAGAAGGCCTTCTGCTTTGTCTGTTTTCCTGAAGTTTGTCAAATTTCACTTTTTGTTTATCGGTTAAAAGAGCCCTTACGTCTTTGTTGTAATCATCCATAAATGATCTCATTTTTTCCCGCATTGCATTTCGATCTCCGCTTTCAGCTGCCTCTTCACGCATTTTGTCAGACTTTGTTTCGTAGGTTTTGTTCAAGGCTTTGATTTTTGTAATCTGATCTGCTGTTAAGCCAAGACTGTCTGTTAACATTTTTAGATTTTGCTCCTGACGTTCAGAAAATGACATACGCTGCCTTTCCCCCTGACCCTGTCCATTGCCTCTATTACCACGTTCGCCTCCTTGTTGAGCACTCAATTCACCAGTAACGGTCAGCATGATTGCGAGAGCTGATAGTATAAATACAATTCGTTTCATAATAAATTTTTTTATGTTGTGGTGATTTGACAAGAAGAATTCATATTTTATTCCATATCATTAAAAAAAAAGTGATTTTTGTTAAAATATTTTATTTTCATTTAGAATGAGTGAGTTACGAAAAAAATACAAGGCAATCTTTTGGGATTGGAATGGGACGCTTTTGGATGATCTAAGCTTTTGTATCGGGTGTATCAATCAAATGATTGAAGCCAGATCTTTGAACCCGCTTGACAGGGAAGGGTATCGACATGTATTCGGTTTTCCTGTCAAAGCATATTACGAGAAGGTGGGGTTTGACTTTGAGAAAGAGCCCTGGGACAAGGTTGCCATGGAGTTTATGCATCTTTACTGGGATGGGATGAAGTCGTGTTCTGTTTTTCCGGATGCGAAAAGAACCTTGTCCGGTGTGAGAGCAGCCGGATTAAAACAATATGTGCTTTCTGCAATGGAGCAGGATTCGCTGCGTGACCTGGTGGATTTTTAT
>JBFHER010000080.1:0-14377 GCA_041584055.1 Bacteroidales bacterium | reverse complement strand
TCCTGCCAGCATGTCTTTTTGTATTGAACTTGGCAAGGTATCACCTCCTTCGAAATAATCCTTTGAGTTTCCTAACACAAGATTAATCCCTTTGGTTCCCAATAAATCCAGACTTGCAAGTTCCACTCTCGAATCTTTTGGCACCTGCAGATCGTTCTCAAGCACAATCCGAACCAGAATGCGATGTCCTGCATTTGTGTTTTCAAGACTGATCTTCTCAACCAATCCAACCTTAAATCCTTGCACAACCACAAAATTAGATTCCATCAGACCTCCCACCGCTTCAAAAGAACAATAATATTGTCCTGGAGATCTAAGCAAGTTTCGACCTTTCAAATAGTTGAATCCCCAAACTGACAGGCTGATAATGAACACCAGCAGAATTCCGATTTGTACTTCTCTCGATTTTAAAATCTTCATGTATGAATTATTTGCTACAAAGATGGGGATTATTTACTAATTTCTTTCAATGCCTCAGATGTTGGAATGCGTTTCCCATTCTTAAATGCAATTATAAATGCATCAGGAAAGTCTGTCTCATGTTCGTGCTTAAGCGCTCGTATCTCGTTGATGTCTGTAGATTCACCGATAGTATATTTATACAAATTGCCCTCTTTATAAAACGATAAGCCTTCAATTTTTCTCACCTTCCGTGGAAGCATAGACAACTCTTTGGAAGATGTTAAGAACTGCAGTTTAAAAACTGGCGCTTCTTCTAATGGTAGCTCCTTTTTAACGGTCAGATGACCCGGTTTTAAATGAACAGATGTACTTGCTTCAATTTTTGCCTTGTAATCACGAACTGCTCTAAAAATTGCTGAAGCCATGTATTCCTGGCCTTGCTTTGAAGCAAGAAATCGCTCTTCCTTTTCATTTGTAATAAAACCCAATTCAATCAATACCGATGGCATTGAGGTATTGTACAACACCCAAAATCCGGCCTGATGCACACCATAATTTCGTCGACCTACGCGCTTTGTAAATTGATCCTGAATTTCTTCAGCAAGGGAAATGCTTTGTTTACTAAATGCATTCTGCATCATTGAGAAGATAATATACGAATCCGGCGAATCCGGATCAAAACCCTGGTAGTTCTCTTCATAATTCTCTTCCAACTCCAGCACCTTGTTTTCCTTTTTGGCTATCTCAAGGCTTTCATTGGTCCTATGTCGCCCTATCGTCCATGTAGACGCACCATGAAAATTCTTGTTTCCCAGGGCGTTAACATGGATGGACATAAAAAGATCAGCGTTGTTCTCATTGGCAATCTGAGGTCTTTTATTGAGATCAACCCAGGTATCTGTTTTGCGTGTATACACCACCTTCACATCTTTCAGGTATTTTTCAATATAGCCTCCAACCAACAATGATACATTTAATGCAATATCTTTCTCTTTTGCAATTTTCCCCGTAGCTCCAGGATCCTTTCCCCCATGCCCGGGATCTATCACAATAGTTTTTAGCTCAAAGCCCTGAGCCTGCACATTAAGCACCAGTATCAACATCACAGCCAAAGCTGTCCAACACTTATATAACCTTGCTGATATATTTCGAAAGCTTAAATTTCCCTTCATAAAATCACTCCATTTGAAAGCTAACTAAAGTAACGTTAAAAAGTAGTTCGGATTGTCTGTTTTTAAACCATTTTTAGATAGCTTTGTGCCGTTTTCGGCATCAAATTTACTATTATAGACTAAAATAGGGTATATAAATTGTATAAAAAATTTGCGACATACCTTTTTCTGCGTTGGGTGGTTGTTGGGGTTATTAGCTTTTTATTTTTTGCCGAATCGGCAGGAAGTATTTATTCCTTTCAGGAAGACACGCTCAGCCTTGCAACTGACTCATTGTTTTTGGTGCAAGACACTGTGCCTTCAGATTCCCTGAATATGAATCAACCTCGCAAACGTGAGATGCTGATCAGTCCTCAAAAAGATATGATGACCGACGACGTTGTTTACTCTGGCGACAGCATTGCGGTTACCGGAACCAGTGTTGTGGATATTTACGGAAATGCAAAAGTTGTTTTTGGGGAAATTGATTTGGCAGCCTATTACATTCATATGAATCTGGATAGCAATACCATTCATGCCAAAGGAAGACTGGACAGCATTGGACGAAAAACGGATTTGCCGATATTTACAGATCATGGAACCTCGTATACTCAGGAGGAACTCTCGTATAATTTTAGCACACAAAAAGCCTTCATCAGAAATGTAGTGACGGAACAGGGAGAGGGATACGTGACCAGTGAGGTTACAAAAAAAATAGATGAAAATGCCATGTGCATGCAAAATGGGCGCTATACCACCTGCGATAATCATGAGCATCCTCATTTTTACCTACGCATGACGAGAGCGAAGGTGCGACCAGGAAAGAACATTGTAACCGGCCCCGCTTACATGGTGATGGAGGATGTTCCAATCTATCCCTTATTCATCCCCTTTGGTTATTTCCCCTTTACAAAGACTTATTCCTCAGGTTTTATTATGCCGAGTTATGGTGAAGAAAACGTGAAGGGTTTCTATCTCAAGGATGGAGGATACTATTTTGCCCTGAGTGATTACATGGATTTAAAACTAACGGGAGACATCTATTCCAAAGGCTCGTGGCGATTACGGGGATCGTCACAATATCGCCTGCGTTACAAATTCTCAGGATCTTTGAGTTTAAATTACTCCGTTAATTCTGATAAAGATAAAGATGATCCGGATTATTCTCTGGCAAAAGATTTCAAAATTACATGGAGTCACCGTCAGGATTCTAAAGCAAGTCCTTATTCTTCTTTTTCGGCAAGCGTTGATTTCTCAACAGGAAAATACGAACAAAACAACTACGATACTTATTACAACCCCTCTGTGTTGGCCACCAATCACAAAAGCTCAAGTATTTCCTATTCGAAACGTTTCCCTACCTTACCACTGTCCTTCACCTCAAGCATCATGGCTTCGCAAAACAGCAGCAACCAAACACTGAGTTTAACCCTGCCTCAAATGAACCTCTCGGTCACCCGTATTTATCCATTTAAAAGCACTTCAGGAGTAGGAAAGGATCGCTGGTACGAAAAGATTGGCATGTCATATTCAGGTTCGGTGAGTAATAAAATATCCGGTCTGGAAGACGAGGTCCTGAGCGGAAGTCCAAATGCAAAATGGCAAAATGGAATGAAGCACAGCATTCCTGTCAGTACATCATTTAACCTATTGAATTACATCACCGTATCCCCTTCCATGAGTTACACAGAAAGGTGGTACTTGAACAGCATTGATCGATACATCGACACTGAAACCAGTGAATTGGTGACAGACACAATCTCAGGCTTTAATCGGGTTTATGATTACAGTTTCTCTGTAGGAACCTCAACCAAACTCTATGGATTTTATCGGCCAAGCCGCAAACTATTTGGGGACAAGGTGGATGCGATCCGACATGTGATGACACCCTCGATTAGTTATAGCTATCGTCCGGATTTTGGTCAGGATAAATTTGGTTATTATGATTATTACGAAAATTACATTGATGGGTATGATGACCCGGAACTTGTATATTATTCCCGCTATGAGGGTTCTCTCTATGGGACACCGGGAAGAGGAAGAAGCGGGTCAGTGAGTTTTTCGGTGGGGAACAATGTAGAGATGAAGTTGAAGGAAGTTACCGACACTGCTGAAACCTTTAAGAAAGTCAAATTGATTGAGAGTCTGAGCATGTCTACCAGCTACAACATTGCTGCAGACTCCATGCGATGGAGTATCATTTCTGTTCGTGGCCGCACCACACTTTTCAAAGGACTGAGCATTAACATGGGAGCAAGCTTTGATCCTTATGTATACGGGACAGATCAATACGGACGGTCTTCCCGAATTAACACAACTTACTGGGAACGAGACAGAAGTATCGCAGCTTTAACAAGCGCCAACATGTCCACAGGTTACGCCATTAACAACGATACATTTAAAAACCTTTTTGGTAAAGGAGGTGACAAAAAAGGATCTGGAAGTCCGAAGGGTGAAGGACCAGCGTCAGATGGAGCTAGACCGGAAGGTGGACCAGATGGCAGTCCCGAAGCGAAAGGACCACCTGATACCGAATCAAAAAAAGGTGCCTATGCAACACCAAGCATCCCATGGACCTTGTCTGCAGACTTCTCCTACCGAATCAGTGGAACTTACAATGAAGATATTGACGATTATGACTATGATGGCACCTCAAATCTAAGGTTTAATGGAAGTATTAAACTTACTGACAAGTGGGATATTCGCGCGTCTTCTGGGTACGACTTTAAGGAAAAAGAGATTACATCTACCAATTTTTCAATCTCAAGAAACCTTCACTGCTGGTCAATGAGCATGAGTGTGATGCCTTTTGGCCGCTATAAAAACTACAATTTTTCAATCCGGGTAAATTCATCAATGCTTCAGGATCTGAAATACGAAAAACGAAGCACCCCTTCCGATAATCCCGGTTGGGAATATTAATCTTTTGAAACTGATCTGATAAGCAATGAGATCATGTTCAAAAAACATGCTATTACACCCAGCTTCGTAGCGAAGTTAGAGACTACAGTTTTCTTAATACAAATGCAGTTCTGGCAGGTAAATATAACCTTAACCAGTGCTTACTATCATTCTCATCTCCGGAACCTGAGGTATAGTATAGAATATTTTCATCCACATTGCCAAAGCCACCATACTTTTTAGAGTCACTGTTAAGCACAATTTTATATTTCCCGGATTCAACCTTAATGCCATAATCAGAATATGACCTGGTTGGATTAAAGTTAAATGCGAATACAAGGTCCTTGCGCTGATAAATTAAGACCTGATCCCCTTCGTTGCATGCGTGAACACCTGCGAAGGATTTATCAAAATCATCTTCAGCGGCAAGCATGCTGATCAAATCCTTATCAAATTCATTCAACCATTCGAAACGCAAATCCGGATTATCAACAAGGTTCCACTGCCTGCGCGCATATTTGTAAGACCAATTGTTGCCTTCCCTTGGGAAGTCAATCCACTCAGGATGTCCGAATTCATTCCCCATAAAGTTCAGATAACCACCAGAAATGGTGGATGCAGTAATTAACCGTATCATCTTATGAAGCGCCATGCCACGTTCAACAACCAGGCTTTCAGAGCCTTTGTGCATGTGCCAGTACATATCTTTATCCACAAGCCGGAATAAGATGGTTTTATCTCCCACCAATGCCTGATCGTGTGACTCAACATAATTGATCGTTCTTTCTTCTGCTCTGTGGTTTGATAGTTCATGGAACATCAGTCCCACGTTCCAGTTTTCATCTGCCTGTTCCTTGATCATCTTAATCCAGAAATCAGGTATCCCCATTGCAAGACGAAAATCAAATCCGTATCCACCTTCATTTACATTATAAGCCAATCCAGGCAAACCACTCATTTCCTCAGCCACAGTAATTGCACCTGGAAAGACATCATGAATAACCTCATTGGCCAAAGCCAGATAAACAAGCGCATGTTCATCCTGTCCGCCATTGTAATAGTCATCGTAGGAAGTAAAAGCGATTTCCAGTCCATGATTGTAATAAATCATGCTGGTCACCCCATCGAAACGATATCCGTCAAATCCCATCTCATCAATCCAATATCTGCAGTTGGACATGAGAAATTTAAGTGTTTCTTCACTGCCATAATTAAAACACAGCGAATCCCATGCTGGATGTTCACGCCTGTCTCCATCATGAAAGTACAAATATCCTGAGCCATCAAGGTTCCCAATTCCTTCTGCTTCATTCTTCACTGCATGACTATGAACAATATCCATGATCACGCTGATACCCATTTCATGAGCCGCATCAATTAAGGCCTTAAGTTCTTCGGGTGTCCCAAATCGACTGGAGCTAGCAAAGAAATTACTGACGTGATAGCCAAAAGAACCATAATAAGGATGTTCCTGAATGGCCATGAACTGAATTACATTGTAACCAAGGCCTTTAATCCTGGGCAATACCTTTTCCATGAATTCGCTGTATGACCCGACTTTCTCCTCTTCAGTCCCCATGCCAATATGCGCTTCATAGATAAAAGGAGATTTATTACCAAGCCCCACATGTGGTCTCTTCAGCTCGTATTTTTGTTCCGGCTCCCATACCTGAGCGCTGAAAATCTTCGTTTCATCATCCTGAACCACCCTGGTAACATAAGCAGGGATGCGTTCACCGGATCCCCCATTCCAATGGACTTTCATTTTAAACAAATCACCATGTTTTAACAGCGCATGGTCCAGTTGCACTTCCCAATTGCCAAAATCGATTGATTTCAAGGCATATTCATCCCTTTCTTCCCAGTTGCTAAAATCCCCAATGAGAAATATTTTCGTTGCATTGGGTGCATACTCACGAAATATCCAACCCCCCGCTTCCCGATGCAAACCATAGAACTGATAAGCAGAAGCAAAATCTTTTAAGCTACCGTATCTTTTGATCAGATCACTCTTCCGATCCTGATATTGTTTAAAACGTCTGTTGATTATTTCACTGAAGCCTTCCAGCCAGGGATCTTTATTAAGGAGTTCGGGTCGTTTCATAGTCTGTCAATTTTCTTTAAAATTACTCAACTTTTGACGAAAACAGGGACATCTGCCCGCTTTTTTTTGCTCCTTAAAAAATACACGTATTATAAATATGTTTATCCCCTTGAATCGTTCTGAAGGCCTCAGCATTTAAGTGCTTTAAACACTGCAGTTTGACAAGTCATTTTCAGATGTGTGTCTTAATCTCTAATCTGATATTTTCTTTTGTTTTATTACCAACAAGCAAAAAATTGTTTGCCAAAGCGTTGCACACTTATCTGGAAGAACAAAGGAGTGAAATCACAGGTACTTACAACACATTTTCCTTTCTTTTTTTTACATTTGTACAAACATCAAAAAGAATAGAAAAATGAGTAAAGCGCTTGTTAGAACAGACTACAATTTCCCCGGACAAAAGAGTGTTTATCATGGTAAAGTAAGGGATGTTTATGACATCAATGGTGAATTTCTTGCCATGGTTGTAACGGACCGTATTTCAGCCTTTGATGTGGTATTGCCCGAGGGTATTCCATACAAAGGGCAGGTGCTTAACCAAATTGCTGAAAAATTTCTGGATGCAACATCAGACATTGTACCCAACTGGAAGATTGCATCTCCCGATCCAATGGTAACGGTTGGGCATAACTGTGAGCAATACATGGTTGAAATGGTGATTCGCGGCTATCTTACCGGGCATGCATGGCGTGAATACAAAGCCGGGAAACGAATGATTTGTGGTGTCCCTATGCCCGATGGGATGGTTGAGAATCAAAAATTTGAACAGCCACTACTCACACCGACCACAAAAGCAATGGAAGGGCATGACGAGGACATCAGCCGTGAAGAAATCCTTGCCCAGGGGCTCGTGAGCGAAGAGGAGTATCTTAAACTTGAAGCATATACAAGAGCACTGTTTCAAAGAGGAACTGAGATGGCTGCTGAAAGAGGCTTAATTCTTGTGGACACCAAATACGAATTTGGCAAGAAAAATGGTCAGATTTATCTAATCGACGAAATTCACACTCCGGATTCATCCCGCTATTTCTATGCAGAAGGGTATGCAGAAAGATTAAAAGCAGGGGAGAATCAAAAGCAATTGTCAAAAGAATTTGTGCGTCAATGGTTGATCGAAAATGGATTTCAGGGGCAGGCAGGTCAAAAGGTTCCTGAAATGACTGCAGACTATGTAGAACAGGTTTCAGAGCGATACATAGAGCTTTACGAAAACATTGTTGGAGAAAAGTTTATTAAAGCAGATGCTTCCCTTGTTGCAGATCGCATTGAAAAAAACGTTACTGCCTATTTGAAGTCATTGTAAAACTTTTAGCTCATAAAAAATAAAACTTATAATTATGTTAAAAGGTATTTCACCATTGATTAGCCCTGAGCTTTTACAAGTACTTGCTCGCATGGGGCATGGAGACGAAATTATTCTGGCAGATGCACATTTCCCGGGAGAGTCCTTCAACAATCGAGTATTGCGTGCCGATGGGCTGAGTATTCCTGACCTGTTATCTGCAATTCTTCCTCTTTTTGAACTGGATGCTTATGTTCCGCACCCACTGACCATGATGGCTGCTGTTGAGGGAGATACATTGGATCCAACCGTAGAAGAAGCATACATGAAGCGCATCCACGAAACAAACCCAAATGTGCCTGCAATTGAACGCATTGGCCGTTTTGATTTTTATGACAAAGCACGTGGCGCTTTTGCTGTTGTAATGACCGGAGAAACTGCCAAATACGGAAATATATTACTTAAAAAAGGTGTTACCCCAATTGACTAAAACCATTGGCTGAGGCATGCTTTAATGCTTCAGTTGAATGTCTGTTTATAGTTCAATCGACACAAAATTCAATCGGTTACTCCTTTAATTGTTTTTAAGGGAGTAGCCGATTTTTTGTTACGACAATTAAACCACTGTGATCTGGGACAAAGCTTTTTAGTTTTTTTAGAAGCCATCCATATCCATTCCTTCACCTTCTCCACCCCTTTCCTTTTTCGCCGTGAAGTTGTTGATTTTGTAAGATAGCTGCAGTTGAACAATTGGGGATGTCATGTCCCAGTGACGCTCAGTTTTAAACCCATCACCTTTTGCAATGTAGTCAAACTTGGCAGTATTGAATACATCCATTACAGAAACTGTGGCCGACAGTTTACGTTGCATAAATTCCTGTCTGAAAGATAAATTTGAAAATGCAAACGCTCCCCTTTCACCTTGTGCAGAAATGGATGCACTGTTATACATGTAGTCAAACTGAACGCGAGATGTCTTAGACAAATTAAAGGTATTGCTGATCCGTGTATTCCAGTTTTGACTTTCCGCACTGCCATATCCAGCCGATTCATCACCCTCAACCCGGTAATTAAAAGTGCTTCCGTTAATATTCAGAGACCACCAGTCTTTGAGTTTCAAATTCACCATTCCCTCGATCCCCAGTGCATAATCCGAACCTGTATTTGCCACTGTCATACGACTGATGGTATTCGACACTTCTCCGGTTGCAGGATCTACCCAAAGGGATTGTACCCGATCGATCTTATTTTCTGTTGTCCGGTAAAAAGCTTCCAGGGAGAAAAAGCCCTTTTTCAATTCTTTTTGATAGCTAAGTTCATAACTGTTAATGTATTCTGGCAATAAATCCGGATTTCCCGAGCGAACAGAGTAAGAGTCAGTCCAGGTCTCAAAGGGTTCCAGATAATGTCCACGCGGACGTTCGATGCGTTTGGAATAGCTCGCCATCATTTGATTTGTTTCTCCCAGTTTGTAAGAAAGGTGCAAGGTAGGGAAGAAATCAAGGCGCTCAATTTTTGAATCAATGGGCTCTAAATCTTTCACATAATTGATTTGGCGATCAGTGTATTCAGCACGCAACCCAATCTGATAGCCAAAGGATCCCAATTCGGATGCCAAAGTGGAATAGGCAGAATGAATGTTACGATTGAATGTACTTTCGTAATAATTGGGAGAATTTTTATCTGCACCGGCACTGTTTGGTTCAGTGTAAAACAATTGATCAGTCCAGGAATCTTCAAGGTCACCACGCCATTGATAACCTGATTCCAGTTTTATTGTCTCACTTATTGGCAGTGTGTAATCCAGTTTTAGGCGATATTCTCTTGAATCGTCTGTTTCCCACGACTTTTGCCCATCTAAAAACGAGCCATCATCCATTGTTCTGTCGTTTACCGCTGCTTCTTCACTGTTACTTAACTCGTAAAAAAACATCCCAATAAGCTGATGTCCTTCACCTTTAAACTTTTTCTCGAAATTAATATCACCGGAAAAAAAGTTGCCATCAGAAATGTTTTCTGCAACGCTTTTGGTCTTGAAGTCCTGACCAAAGGTAGAACCTTCTGTATAATCCAATGTGTTCAAATCATATCGTTGTTTATAACCTGCATTTAAATTTATGCCTGCAACAAAATTGTCGCTAAAGGAATAATTAAAGCCTGTTTTAAGAGAATTTGTATTACGACCCTTCTCCCCATTCCCTTCCTGTAGTGTGTAGTAAGTCGTGTCTCCTTTGTAACTTTCCGTGGTGCCATTATAGCTTCCTTGTCTGACCCCGTCAGAACGGTTGGCACCCACAAAAAAGTTAAACTTATTTTTTCTGTAGTTTAGCAGAAAATCTCCACTATAAGATCCTATGGACGATGCATTCACATTTACAATCCCGTTGATGCCCTGCTGTGAATTCTTTTTTGTGATTATGTTGATGATGCCTGAAGTCCCATCCGGATCGTATTTGGCGGATGGATTCGTTATGATTTCTATTGTTTCTATCTGAGCAGCCGGAACCTGTTCCAACGCATCGGAAGCAGTAAATGGGGATGGACGACCGTCAATTAAAACAGTAAAATTAGAACTGCCGCGAAGAGAAACATTTCCCTCTACGTCCACAGTTACGGATGGTGTGTTGGCCAGCACATCAACAGCTGTTCCAGAAACGGCCGACATAAACTGACTCGGATTTACAATCTTTTTGTCAATCTTATAGGATACAGCTTTCTTATCCGCAACAATCTCGACCCCTTGCAAAGACTCCACTGAAGGCTCCAATAGAATCTTACCCAAGTCCAGATCAATGTTTTGTCGATTAATCTGAAAATTATCAACCTGACGCTCCCTAAATCCAATGAACTTAACCTTCGCGTAGTATCTTCCGGGCTTCAAAGCCTCAATGGTGAATTCGCCCTGCATATTTGTTATCCCGCCGGTAACGAGTTCATCCAGTTCACTGGAATAAATTGCCACATTGGCATACTCGATGGGCGCACCAGAATTCTCATCAATAATGACCCCTCTTACCTGTCCTTTAGGAATGCCAGATTCAGGTGCTTTTTGTGCGTATGAAGTGATCGCAAACAGAGATAATATGTAAAATAACAAACGTTTCATTTTTTAAATTTTTACCGATAAACATTCGTTAGACACAGAAGTATTACGCCATATTCAAACTTTCACACTATTTAACTAATTTAAAAAATTGGTTTTGTCCGACACACAACCTAATCCACTCAACTTTAGAGGTCTAAATAAATCCACAAGCAAGAGTACAGTTTTTAAAAAGGACCGTCATACTGCAAAAAAAGAGCAGTTGTACGCAAGGCCATACATGGCATTATACTATTAGATTTTTCTCCCAACTTGTTATCAGAAATAATATTTTCCGGAAATTTATTTTATGAATCTGAAAATTTGTATTTTTCGGATTTATTGAGCCCTTACTCCCGGCATGGCTATTTTCTTGTCAGTCATCCCCTTTGAATCAAGCAAAAGGTGACAATCGGATTTGGAGATAATTTTGATACATTTTCAAAACCCAAACATGATGTATCAGGCTTACAATTAACGAATAACATTCGCATCGCAAAGAAAAAGTAAATATGATTTTTAATTCGATTGATTTTGGAATATTCTTTACAATAGTATTCCTCTTGTACTGGTTGTTTTTCAAACGAAACATACGTTCCCAAAATATTTTTTTGATTGTTGTCAGTTATATTTTTTATGGCTGGTGGGATTGGCGTTTTTTATCACTTATTGTAATAAGTTCAATCGTCGACTTCATTATTGGGAATAGGATCGACCTTGAAGGCGACAATAAGAAACGAAAGATATTGCTGTTTATAAGTCTTGCAGTAAATATTGGATTTTTGGGCTTCTTCAAATATTTCAATTTCTTCGCCGAAAGCTTTGTGGATGCCTTCACCTTCCTGGGTGTCAGCTTCGATTATTCGAGAATGAATATCATCCTTCCTGTGGGGATAAGTTTCTACACTTTTCAGACACTGAGTTACACCCTTGACATTTATTATAAGAAGTTTAAACCAACGGATGACATTTTTGCTTTCTTTGCCTTTGTCTCATTCTTCCCACAATTGGTCGCCGGCCCTATTGAAAGAGCAAAAGATCTGCTCCCTCAGTTTCTAAAGGAGAAGTCAATTAATTACGACTTATTACGCAGTGGATTATTTTTAATGGCCTGGGGCTTTTTTAAAAAGATAGTGATCGCTGATCGTCTGGCCATTTTTGTGGATAAAACCTATGGTGATGTGCACAATTTAGATAGCACGACCACAATTGTTGCTGTTATTTTCTTTGCGTTTCAGCTTTACCTGGATTTTTCAGCCTACTCTGACATTGCCATTGGTAGTGCAAGAACGCTGGGCTTTAAGCTATCAACCAATTTTAGAAGACCTTATCTGTCCACTTCATTTTCTGACTTTTGGAAAAGGTGGCACATTAGTTTAAGTTCGTGGTTTAGAGATTATGTATACATCCCCTTAGGAGGTAACAGGAAAGGTAACATTAAGCTCATCCAAAACATCTTAATTGTATTTGTACTAAGTGGCTTGTGGCATGGCGCATCCTGGAATTTTGTTATTTGGGGTTTTCTTAACGGTCTATTCATTTTAAGCTTTGACCGCTTTTTCAGGAAGACTGAAAACAACAATGTTAAGAAGGTTTTTATCAGCATATTCATTTCATCCTTATGGGCTTTGTCTTTGATTTTCTTTAGGGCACAAACCTTCAACGAGGCCATGGTAATGTTCTCCCATTTTGGACAGGCAGGGAAAGGGATTTTATACAATTATGGACTGAACTCCCTGGAATTTTCTTTTACAATTCAACTTTTAATCCTTTACATGATTTTTGAGATCTTTCAGGAAAAATTCAAAGGTTTATACGAGTGGTTTACTTCCCTCAACTTCATTTTCAGGTGGGCTGTTTACACATCCATAATTGCCATCATTCTATTTTATGGCAGCTATGGTGTTGGTTTAAACGATAATAATTTTATTTACTTCCAGTTCTAGATCATTATGAGTAAGAAAAATAAAACCCAGAACAGAAAAGGTCAGGGGACGCAAGCAACAAAGAAAACACCACTTTCTGATAAACCGGTGCTATTATTCCTTCTAAAAGCATCAATCGTAATAATTATGTTTTTGTGTATCGTCCTTTACATTGAAACGAAAGGCTATTACAATCCGGACAACAGCAACAACCACACGAAACAAAAATGGGATGCATTTTATGAATTTACCGAAAAGCAGAACGTTGACATCCTTTTAATGGGGAATTCCCATCTTTATTCCGGCATTAACCCCAAAAACCTGAGTACCGCTTTGGGTGTCAATGCTTTTATTCTGGCATCTCCGGGCACCTTTATTTCAGACTCTTATTTCGCACTTAAGGAAGCTTTAAAAAGAACTGATGCCAGGCTTGTGGTAATTGAAACCTATGGCATTGCAAGCTTCAACCCTTATGAACTGGAAGCAGGGCACCTTTCGGATCAATTTAAAAGTTTCTATGCTCGCAAGGATTTTGTTACAAAGCTCACTTCCATGCCGTTTTTATTTAGCTCCGACAATTATTTTTATGCATGGTCAAATACGCTAAGGAACCACGATTTTATTTTCAATGACACCACGCAGCTTGCCATCAACAAAAAGCTCATCAAGAAAAAACCCACCACAAATAAAAAGCTGTATCTGGGACGATTTGTTCGATTTCAAACAGGCATAGAGCAGCAAAATCTTGATAAATATGATGCCCTGGGTGCACCCGTTAAAGGGGAAGAATATTCCTATAGTGCTTATGCTGAAAAGTATGTAAAGAAAATTGTGGACCTGTGTAAGCAAAAAAATGTTGAACTAATCTTTTTAACCCTTCCCATGTATGAAAAGCACATTTCTAATTATGAGAAATGGGAGAAGACGCTTTCTGAATTAATCAATGTGCATTCAGGCAAATGGATTAATCTTCAAAAAGAACCCGGCTACATCGGATTTGGGCCTTATGCATTTGAAAATACGTTGAACTCCAATCAACATATGACATACAGTGGCTCCTTGCTTGCAACTTATAAACTAGCCGACTATATTCGGGATAGTTTAAAAATTAAGTTACCAGACAGAAGCAAGGAGAATGAATGGCATAAGCTATTTTATGCTGACGAAGGTTATTTTGAAAACTACAACCCTCTTCAAAATGATAAAAACAACCGAATCATCTGCTCGAATAAAACGCTTGAAAACCTCACATTAAAGAACTGTCTGTTACTGGACATCAATAATAAAAAAGCCAACAGGATTATTGCTAAGATTGATGCCAGCTTGTTAAAAGGTATCAACTTTCAGAATGTTCAGCTAAGAATTTTATTTAAACTTGAATACAATGGAAAGGAAACGGTTGCTCCCATTGATTTAAGCTACGACATGTTTCACAAACCCGACGAAGAAGTAATTTTCACCACTTATATAAAACCATTAAAGGTGATCGAAGTCGTGAATGGAGTGCTTATGAAGCGTTAAGATTTCCTG
>JBFHER010000079.1:0-14392 GCA_041584055.1 Bacteroidales bacterium | reverse complement strand
TTTTTTTTGTAACTGAACCTCTGTGCGTTTGTAGGCGATTATTTTATCAAGAATATTCATTTTTATGTATTTTATTCAGGATATATTTCAATCCCGCACCCTTTATTTATAGTCAATTGCAAACCTTCGAAAGCACCTCCAGTGCTTTTTTGTCGGTAAGTGATTTTTCAGCTCTCTCGATACAATATTCCATGGGTTGTGTTTGATCAAAACACTTCAGTGCCATGGCTGAATTTGCAATTACGGCACTGTTTTGGGCCTTTGTCCCTTTGCCTTCAAGAATGTTGGTGAATATCCTGGCTGATTCTTTAATGCTAGCACCTCCAAGGAGTTCATCTGGTTGCACTCTACTAAATCCAAGATCTTCCGGGCTGTGAAGGAATTCACCATCGTTGGTGATGGATTTAAAGTCACTGGTGAGGGATATTTCATCATATCCATCCAGGGAATGAAGGATCACAAAGCGTTTGTCTGTATCCTGCAAAATGTAATTATAAAGTCGGGCAGTCACAAGGTTAAACACACCTGCCAATTGGTTTTTTGGTGATGCCGGATTGATGAGTGGCCCCAGAATGTTGAAAAAAGTTTTTACACCCAGTTCTCTTCGGATCGGAGCAACTTCTTTCATGGCCGGATGGAAAAGTGGCGCATGCATAAAACAAATGCCTGCCGTGTCCACCTGTTTTCTCAGGATGTCTGTGTTGTTGGTGAATTGATAACCGAGGTATTCCATTACATTGCTTGATCCACAGGATGAAGATACGCCATAATTGCCATGTTTCGTGACTTTCTCGCCAGCTCCTGCAACCACCAGAGATGCAAGGGTTGAAATGTTGAACGTGTCTTTCCCATCCCCACCGGTTCCACACACGTCTATGGCGTTAAAATCCCGCATGTCTACGGGTAAATATAATTCCTGCAATGCATCTTTAAAACCAGCCAATTCATCCACAGTAATGGCTCTCATCATGAAAACAGTCATAAATGATGCAATCTGGGAATGGTTGTGTTCCCCGTTTGAAATGGCCGTCAGTACCGATTTCGCTTCTTGTCGTGTCAGTTTCTGATGTGCTGTTAATCGTTGTAATATCTTTTTCATCGTGATATGATTTCAGTGCTTGTTTTTTCAATGAAGGATGAAATGCCCGGGTTGGGTGCGCATCCATTTGATTTTATTTTCATGATTCCCCTGCCAACTAACATTCTTCCAGCCAATTTTTAATCATTTTTTTCCCTTCCGGCGTTAAGATGGATTCCGGATGAAACTGAACACCCCGCACATTGTGTGTCTTATGTCTCAGTCCCATGATTTCACCCAGGTCGTCAACCGAAGTGACCGAAAGGGTTTCCGGCAAATCTTCTTTTTTTACCACCCACGAATGGTAACGACCTGCCATGAATTTTTCAGGAACCCCTTTAAAGGCAACTTCATCTTTATCTGTAATGGTCATTTCCGTAGCCACGCCGTGATACACCTTATTAAGATTGTAGATGCTTCCGCCATAGACTTCCGAGATGGCCTGACAGCCTAAGCAAACTCCGAAGATGCTTTTCCTGTCGCCATAAGTGGCAATCAATTCTTTCAAAATACCTGCTTCATCCGGCACTCCAGGGCCCGGAGAGAGCAGGATCTTGTCGTAATTATCAACCTCCTCAATTGAAATCTCATCGTTCCGGAATACCTCTACAGGGGCACTGGTAAGTTCCTTCAGGTAATGCACCAGATTATAGGTGAAACTGTCGTAATTATCTAAAACAAGTATTTTCATATTTTCTTTCTTTTTCTTCACCACTTAGTAAGGCTGCTTTTTATATCTCTTTGGCCAGTTCAATTGCTTTTTTCAGCGCACCCAGCTTATTTGTCACTTCATTTAATTCACTTTCTTCATTCGATTCAGAAACCACGCCTGCTCCTGCCTGATAATACAGGTGGTTTCCCTTGCTAAGAAATGAGCGAATCATGATGGCATGATTCACGTCTCCGTTAAATCCAAGAAAGCCGATGGCTCCGCCATAGTATCCCCTGGATTGA
Organism: Bacteroidales bacterium; assembly: GCA_041584055.1. Taxonomy (GTDB): domain Bacteria; phylum Bacteroidota; class Bacteroidia; order Bacteroidales; family UBA5342; genus JBFHER01. The sequence goes on along the minus strand of JBFHER010000079.1, from coordinate 12,360 downwards.
GGTTCATACTTGTCGATGAGCTCCAGTGCTTTGTATTTTGGTGCTCCGGATAAGGTGCCTGCGGGAAATGTGTTTGCCAGTACTTCGATGGTGTTTGTGCCTGCGTGCAATCGTCCGCTCACTTCACTTACAAGATGAAGGACATGAGAATAGTACTGAACTTCTTTGTAAGTATCAACGGTTACGTTATCTGAGTTGCGACTTAAGTCGTTTCTTGCCAGATCTACAAGCATCACGTGTTCTGCATTTTCTTTTTCGTCAGCACAAAGTTTCGCAGCAATTTTTTTGTCTTCCTCATCATTTCCTGTTCGTTTAAAGGTGCCGGCAATGGGATTGATTATTGCTTTGTTTTTCTCAACAATGATTTCTGCTTCCGGGCTCGATCCAAAAATCTTATATCCTCCAAAATCAAAATAAAAAAGATAGGGCGATGGATTGATGTTTCTCAATGCGCGGTACACATTAAATTCATCCCCTTTGAATGCTTGTGAAAACTGACGAGACAAGACAATCTGAAATACATCTCCACGGAAACAATGTTCTTTCCCTTTTGTAACCATTTCCATGTATTGTTTGTCTGTCATGTCAGACACTTCTTCATCAGATGGGATAAAATGATAAATGCCTTTCTTCTGATCATTAAGGATATCCGTGATGTCATGCATTTTGCTCTTCTCACTTTCTACAAGATTTTCTGTAAGATAAATCCTGTTATTAAAATGATCAAAGGTGAGGATGAAGCGATAAAAATGATACTTTATTTCTGGAATCTTGTAAGCCTCAGGTTGTTTGTTCTTAAACCGAATGGTTTCGAAATGTTGTACTGCATCAAAGGAGCAGTAGCCAAAAATGCCAGCGTTTCCCATATCCTGCCCAAGGCTGAACAGTGAAAAGGAGTTAAGGAATTCATTGAGCATTTTCGGAATATTGGTTGATACATCAATGCTTTGTTTTATAATTTGCCCATTGGGGAATGATTGACTCACTGTATTGTTCATTACTTCAAAACCACCTCGTGTATCAAAGCATATAAAGCTTCGACTGTTCTTGTTGCTGTGATAGTCTGAACTCTCGAGAAGTGAAGTGTTGGGAAATCTATCCCGTAATTTGAGATAAATACTCACCGGTGTTTCCGTGTCAGAAATACCTGCCGGCAGGGCAATTGTGTTGGCTAAGATTTTTATTGGCTTCATATTTAAAAGTGTCTACGAATCAAATTCTGAATGATGATCGCCTGTTAAGATGATTTTATTTTCAGAATTTTGATGCCTCATTTTTAATTTTAATGCAATTTATGACAAAAAAAAGACCTGCCGGGAAGGCAGGTCTTTTCATATATTTTTATAGCAGAACCGTCTTATCTCCCGATTTGTAAGATAGGATTGTGCCACCACCAATATTTTGCAACGTTTTCTTTCATTTTTATTCTAAAATGTGTCAGCAAAATAATATGATATTTTTCATATTTCCAAACTGTTTTCACATTTAATGGGATTTTAGCAACGATTGCAGCTTGAATTGCGTCGATATTGATGCTGATTTTTAGGCTCATTATTGTTGGTCCCTGCTTTGAAAGTACAGTCGAACTGTTATTTCACCAAATTTGAGATTGCTTTAAACTCCTCGGCTTTTGCCGTTCTTGTTAGTTCAAATAGGATTGATTCAACGCTTGCCACAATGATTCCTTCCTGACGAAAACGTGCCATCGCGATACGTTTGTCGTTTTTCTTTCGGGAGTTGATGCAATCTTCAATTACAACAGGGATATGACCGTTTTCTTTTAAATCCAGTACTGTTTGTAAGACGCAAACGTGGGACTCAATTCCTGCAACAATTACAAACTCTTTTCCAAGCGTTTCAAGCTGAATTGCAAAGTCAGGTGCATCGTAGCATGAAAAGGAGGTCTTTTCAACGAACTTAAAATCGTCAAACAATTCCTTAATTGGAGCTACCGTTTCTCCAAGGCCTCTTGTATATTGTTGAGTTAGAATGGTTGGAATGTTCAAAATTTTAAGACCCTTGATGAGTTTAACAACATTTTCAAGCGTGTCTTCATGGTTTCTCATGTGCGGCAGTAATCGTTCCTGATAATCGATGATGACAGCCGCTGTTTTTGTTTTTGTGATTCTCATAATTAATATTTTCGGCAAAGATATGAAAGTTAGAATAGTATTTAAAACGCTTTGGGCTTTTCAGTCGGATGTTCGAAAATAAATGTCAGCTATTATTATAGATTGAGATGAACCTGAGTTTTTATTAAAAAAAACAAAGTTGTATTATCAAAGATACGTTGAGACTACTTCAAAATGATACAAATAGAGGGATAGAAGAGCGTTTTTGTCATCTCGGTGTTTTGATATATATAGAATTCTGAATATTTAAAATAAAGAATTATTTCTTTATTGAAAAAATATACTACTTTTGTAGGCAAACTCTTTAGGCTTTAATTGCATAATTATGATAGGAAAAGTTCCGGAACCTACAATACGGCGATTGCCATTTTATCTTGCTCACTTAAAGCTGGTTGCTCAAAGTGGTGATAAGCACATATCTTCAACGCAATTGGCAAAGGATATTGGCGTTGATCCTTCACAGGTAGCCAAAGATTTATCGTTTATTCAAATATCTGGTAAAACCAGGGTAGGGTATGAGGTAAAACCTTTGATTGATGTCCTTGAAGAGTTTCTGGGATTTAGTCGTGAGCATGATGCCTATCTTTTCGGTGCCGGGAGTCTCGGTTCAGCCTTGCTTCATGATACGGGTTTGCGTCAGTTTGGGTTGTACGTAAAGGCTGCATTTGACGTGGATCCTGAGGTGATCGGAAAAACAATCAATGGCGTTCCCATTTTACATATGGATCAGTTTCGCGACATGCGTAAGAAGTCCGGTGTAAATATTGGAATCCTTACTGTACCTGTAGATAAAGCGCAGGATGTGGCTGATTTTATAATACAGGGAGACATCAAAGCGATTTGGAATTTTACACCTGTAAAAATTAAAGTCCCTGTGCAAACGGTTGTTCAAAACACTTCTTTGTATGCGCACCTTGCTTTGATATTTAACAAGTTAGTGCACGGAGATAATGCTTAATTTCTAACGATTTTAGTCGTCTGCTGTGTTCCGTCTTTCCATACAAGTGTAACAAAATAAATTCCCTGCTTGAGTGAAGATGTGTCGAGTGCTTTCAGGTGTCCCATCTCCAAATCAATTTTCAATGTCTTACCTGATATGTCGCAGAGGGAAATATGCTTTATGTTTTCAGGACGGTCAGTCTGAATTGTTATCCAATCCTTGAATGGATTCGGATATAAGCGTGCCTTCTGAGTTGTTTGCTTTGATAAGCCTGTGGTCGTAATCGTCCCGAAACAAATATCGTCAATAGCGATTCGTGTTTCCCCGCTTGATGCGAGCCTTACCGTGAAATTATCAGGAAAAGAGAAGTTGTCAGATGAAAAGTGCTGTATTTGAGAGCCCACCTCAAAACGTTCAATGAATTGATCATTGATGTAAAGCAGGAGGCCTCCTCCCGAACCGGAAAATTTTTGCTGAGCTGAAAAAGTGATTATGTTTATTTCCCTGTCAATTACGGAGCTTTCTAAAAAGGCACCTTGGTCACCTTTCAGACAGATGCATTTTCCATTGATTTCCTGATCTGTTCTGGCAAGTGTGGCCTGCCATTGAAGGCCATTTATGTCCGTCCAGCTTCTACTTGAGTATGCAGAGGATGAAGCAGGTATGTTTTCAAATGGCGAGCAGGTTTCTGAATTCAGCTCATTTCCAGTTGTATCCTGTTCAACCGTGTCATTCGGTACATAATCCCAGATAATGCTAACGTATTCGGGGTGATCAATAAATGGATTTCGGTTTTTCTGATAAGCGTAAACGGCATCGTTACGAGTGATTTCTTTCTCACTTACCGGATCCTCTGAATGCCATTTTAGAAACATGTTAAGACACCATTCATCAAAAACGCGGGTAGAAGATCCATCAAGTACCGCATCGGCACTTCCGTTGTTTTGCCACGACGCAATTGCATTCTCATAGCGGGTTGCCATGTAAAAATAGGACCTTGCAAAATCTCCTTTGTATTCGTCGATTGGTTCAAAAACAGTTCCTGAATATCCGGGAAAGGAAGAAGGGCCGAGCTTACTGCCATTGGTGCTTGTCCAGGTTGGCGTTCCTACTTCTCCGAAGGGAAAACTACTGCGCATGCCGTTTACTTTTCCATCCGAAGGGACCACATGGAACAGGTCTGTTCTCATGGGTGATGCTTCGTTGAACCAGCTCTGAGGGAAACTGTGTTCCCGGTTGTAACAATCTCCTTCATTTTGATAATTCCCACAATTGTTGCTAAAATGCGTGTAAACGTAAGCCGCTGTTCCGTTAGGAACATCTGAATACATGTCCCAAACAATATTATTTGCTTTGGTGTCGGTTGTTGTATAGGCCGTGTACAATTCTCCGTAATCCAAAACAGTGTGTTGCCTGATTATTTCGTACAGTGCTGTTTTTAATTCATAACCTTCTTTCCCGTTTGCGTCATCGTAATATGCCGAAGGAATTTGAGCATGAATTGCATTGTATGCAATCAGAAATACAAGGATCAGGCGTGTGTTTCTCATTTTATGATTTCAGAACTCAATGGATATTTAAGATGCTTATATTCCGTAAGGTAGGCACTTACTTTTCCAAATACAACATTAGAATCAATGATGATGGGAATATGGTTCCGATCATCGGTGAGATAAATATTCATCCCATGATTTTCGTTAAAAGCAGAACCGGTAATTAACAATGGTTTGAACCAGATGCAACGAAATTTACGTCCATCCAGATTTTTTACATTTTTCAAACCCATGTAGGTGACATGATAATCTTTTTCTATCTCATTGTCTACAATCATGTTCAGGTAAATACGATCCCCAATGTTTAAGTTTGAAAAGTCAAGTTCTCTGAGGTGGTATATCACCGACATCATGTCCCAGCAATTTTCCGGCTTTACGTGAACCGAGTCTTTAGGGGCTTCTTTCTTGCGGATTTTTCTGCCGTAAATGATCTGCTTGTCATAATCGTATTTATAAATGAGATCTGCCGTATATCCGCCTTCACTGGTTTGTCTTCGGAACCAGAATGGGCTCAGGGTTTCTTTCGACACATATGAAGTAAATGTATCCCTGACCATGTAAAAGTAATCATAGTGCTTGTGTGAGGTGCCGGTGGCTTTCAACTTATAGGCTGCTTTGTCATCAAAAAGAGATTCCTCAACTTTAAAATGAACTTCCCCGGCATTTATTTTAAAGAATCCCAATTGATAAAATGCCTGATAAACGATTTCTTCATTGGCATTGAATGAACGTTCAACATTTTGTGCAGTTGTTTTCAATTGAATCACAAGTAAGACCAATAGAAGGATTCTCATAATGTTAGTCCTTTTTCAATCCGATGAGTTCCCTGGGTTTTTGTTCGGTTAGTTTGCCATTTTCAGGCAACCAGTCCTCCTCGTAATCACGATAGGCTTTGATGACCAGTTTTTTAGGGAAATATCTGACACCTTCTGCCTGTTTCTTTTCAAGATAATTTCCTGTGGTCCACGCTTCATTCCCATCAAGATCATAGAACAGCATAGCGAAGTATGTTCCAGGAACGACTAATCTGAATGAGACGATCTCCTGATCCACTTTAAATGCTTGTTGTCTGAGTTTCTTACCTTTTTCATTCAAAAGGGAAACAATGCCATCACTTGTTTGTCCTTTAAGTATAAAATCGATATTCCCGTACTGATCTTCTTTGTTTATTGTGAAGCTGGCAGTTTTCTTATCGGTTGAAAACCCATAAATACTGGTGATGGCACCGGAATCCATTTCAAGGGTGTAAGAATTACCTGGTGTGAGATTTGAAATCAGACGGTAACGACGGATCAACCGCTCATCCTGTTTGATGCTGAAATTTAGTTGTTTTTTTAAGGTGTCTTGCGTTTCGAATAGACGGAAAGAACTATTGTCAAAGGGCTTCACCGGTGTGTCAAAATCAAATTGAATGGATTCATTGATGTGCAGGTTCCCCCTTAGGTTTGACGTGTAGCCAAGCACTGGAAGTTTTTTTACTGTTGTGTTGTCCTTTTTCCGGGATTTCTTTGTGTCTGTGGCCTTTCGTGGCTGTCGATATACCATCTGTATGGTGTCTGTTTGCCATCGGTCAATCTGCATTGAGTCAGTTTTCATGTATTCAACAATCACTCCCAAAGTATCAATTTTATGAATCATTGAATCTGTAATCCAGTACATGATGGTGTCTCCTGTCAGGGATTGTTCTGTGAGATACCAATTTTCGGAAATCTGATTTTCAAGTCTTATTCTTGGAAGCGTGTCAGAGGCTTTGCTAAAAGAATACAGAAGAAGCCAGGGCTCAGAGCGTTCCCTTTTTTTTATGTTTTTAGCAACCATAAATTCACTGAAAGATAATAAAGTAAGATCTCTGGGGCCATATTCGAGAGCATCACGCCAGATGATGGTGTCAACGGTTATGGAATCAAGCCATGTTGTATCTGCCAACTGAATGGTGTCAAAATTTGGAATGATCACTGCGTCAAGAAATGCAATTCTGTCAGAAGGATCGTCGTAGCGATAATTTTTTACCATCTCAGGCAGTCCAAATATGTGATATTTTCCGGGAGCCACATTCTTAATGACAAACTCTCCCTGCTCATTTGTTTGGGCGATTCGCAACGGAATCTGTCTGATAACAGCACTGTCGTCAAGGTCTTTGTAAATGCCTACGATGGTGCTTGCCAGTGGTTCCAGATCTTCGGCATTCAAAAGTGTGCCTGCCAGTTCCATTGAGTCAAGCACCGGGCCTGTAGAAAATGAGAACGTGAGATCGGGAAGCGGATTGCCCTGATTATTATCTACAATGGAACTCCCAAGATAGATTGTGTATGTTGTGCTGTCAAGCAACTCATTGTTAATGTCGATGGATACTTTTTTCCCAAGTGTTGTAATTTTTGGATCTTCTTCAAGTGGAGGAGAGATGATGAAATTCTTACTTATGTCTTTTAAAACGACTATTTCATCGAAAAATAAGGTGACCTTATTCTTTTTATAATTGGTTTCATTCAGCAGAGGAGTGCTTTTTATAAGCACCGGAGGGTCCTCATCCATCGGGCCGCCTACAGGACTTCCCTGATTGGCACAACCAGCCATAAGTGAAAGCACCATCACAAAAATGAATATGGAATAGATCGTTTTCAACATGTCATTATTCAGGGCTGTAAAGTTAAAAAGTTAAATGTAATTAGGTCAGTCAAAATCGTTAATTTACCTTATCAACCCCCGGAAGTGAAATTCCCGTTATAACACGATACAGATCGAGGGCGTAGATATCGGTCATGCCGGAAATAAAATCAATGACACTTAAAACTCTCAGATATTTGTTATTAACACGTACATCGTATTGATCAGGGATGCGTTGAAGCAATTGTTTTGAATATGATTTTTCGGGAAACATCACTGCGTCGATAAAGGTGTCAAGTAGTGTTGTAAGGATTTTATGGCCTGCCAATTCGATCTCCACAACCTCGGATGAGTTGTAAATTTCTGTTACTGCCACTGTGGAGCATTTTTTATAAGCCAAAGCACATTGTTCCGAAATGCTTTTTATCAACGAGCCTTCAAATGATCCGTCCATAATTGCATCGTAGTTGCCAAGAAATGTTTGCGTGCATTGATCGATCAGAATGCCAATGACTGAAGCTCTCAGGTAAGCAATTTGCTCCCCTGGATCGCTCACGCGCTCCATGGTTTCTTCGAGGCGCTTTATTCTTGCTTTGTCAAAATATGACAGGAACAGGGTTTTTGTCCGTTCAGTGCTTAATATGCCCAGTTTATGCGCATCCTCAATGTCCATGATCTGATAGCAAATGTCATCTGCTGCTTCTACAAGGTAAACCAAAGGATGCCTGGCAAAAATTTGCTTGTCTTTGTCAACACACACAATGTTTAAATGGGACGCAATTTTTCGGTAGTTCTCCGTTTCTGACTGAAAAAAACCGTATTTTTTAAGGCGTACATTGGATGGATAAGGATATTTAACAATGGACGCCAGGGTTGCATAAGTAAGCACATATCCTCCTTCTCTTCGCCCTTTGAATTGATTCGTGAGCAAGCGAAAAGCATTGGCGTTGCCTTCGAAACGTATTAAATCATTCCATTCTTCAGGACGAACATCATTGATCAGTGCTTGTCCTGCACCATCTTTGAAATAACTGCTGATGGCTTCTTCTCCCGAATGACCAAATGGTGGATTTCCAAGGTCGTGTACTAAACAGGCTGCAGCAACAATTCCACCTATTTCATGGATACTTTCAGGAATGTCTTTTCTTGCATCAACCAGGGCTGACGCGATGTTCGTTCCCAGAGATCGACCAACACTTGCAACTTCAAGGCTGTGCGTGAGCCGGTTGTGAACAAAGATTCTACCAGGGAGCGGAAAAACCTGTGTTTTATTTTGCAGACGCCTGAAAGGGGCAGAAAATATGATACGGTCATAATCCCGTTGAAATTCTGTGCGATTGCGTTCTGGTGCTGTTTCAAGATGCTCCAGCCCAAATCGTTTGGCCGACAATAATGTGCTCCAATCCATAATCTACCTAATTATCAGTGCTGTAATTATATACCCGTACTGTATCTTCGTAATTCTTTTCTCAGTTGATTTTCATTGTTTCCTGTTAAGCGATTCATCAGTAAATGAAACTTTTCGCCATGATTTAAGTGAATCGTATGACACAGCTCATGTAATATAATGTAATCGATGAGATGAACAGGTAAACGCATGAGGTACAAAGATAAATTTATATTTTTTTTTGCAGAACAACTGCCCCACCTTGTTTTGCTGTCTTTAATCCTGATTTGATTGTATGAAAAATTGTATTGTTGTGCAAGCCAGGCGACACGTTGCGGAAGATAAGCCCGTGCCTCCTTTCGTATAATTTCCCGAATGCGTATTCTGATTTCTTCCTGAGTCTCATCATTTGATAGATTCTCATCAACCTTAAGGTAGATGCATTCGTTTCTTAAAACCGGATCTTCCGGGGGATGAGTTGTGAGTATAATCCTGTGATGAAGGGTCGTGAAAGTGTCTCCATTTTTAAATGTGTCTTTTTGGAGTCTTGCAGACTGAAGCTTTTTTAAAATCCAGCTTTGCTTTTCTGAAATGACCTGCCTTGCTTTCCTTTCAGATAATAGACGGGGCGCAGATATAATGATTTGGGGCCCGGGAACAATGCGAAGTGTTATGTTTTTCGCCCTTCTGTTCTGTTTTAAGGTTACGTCTCCAATGCCTTGTACGTGCATCATTTTGTCAGGCATACAAGTGATACTTCATTTAAAAATAGAAATTAAATAACCCGTCCCTGACCCACGTGGACTTCCTTGAGAATTAACTCTTCCAGTGTGATGTCATTAAGATAGTCGCGTATCATGTTGTTTAGATCGCCCCAGAACCCCTGCACTTCGCAGGTGCTTTCCCTTTCACAGGTAATGTTTCGCTCCAAACAATCCACAACACAAACGCCGTGTTCAAATGCATTGTGAATATCCAATACCGTTATCTCCGATGCAGGTCTGGTTAAGATATATCCGCTTTTCTTTCCCTTAACATTGCTGATTAATCCAGCTATTTTTAATGAGTGAATGATGTGATCAAGGTATTTAAGGGAGATGTCCTGATTCTTTGAAATATCTTTTTGAAATACACCCGATTGAGGTTCTGTTGATCCAATTTCAATCATCGCCCTCAATCCGTACCTGGTTTTTGTATTAAATTTCAAGTGAGTAAGTTTATTTAATGATCAAAACACAAAATTAGTCCTTATACTTCAGATATCCAATTTTTGAGATATATTGCCTAATCCCTTTGTTGTAAAAAGTGTTCGTTGTAGAATTGGCTGACTTCTTCTCTGTTATAATATGATAAAAATCAGTAAAGTATATAAATTAAGGGGTAGGAAAGCATAATATTATGCCAGAAATAATAAAAAGCTAAAATAAAGTTTGTGTGAATTACAAATTGCTTTATATTTGCAGGCACAGGACTTCGCAGTTTAAAGAATCCAACAAAAATTCATTCAACACAATCACAATAAAAATCAAAGTTGATTTAATCTTATCAATTTGAAACATTCAATTCATCATGTACGATATTATTGCGTTAAGTAGTAAGTTGCTTCCTGAGCTAAGGAATGTGGCTAAAGAGCTCGGAATCAAGCGCGTAGAAAGCTTTAAAAAACAAGATCTTATTTATAAGATTCTGGACACCCAGGCAGTTGCTGCTTCAGAAAAAAAAGAGGAGCCGGCAAAAGGAGAAAAAAAACTTAGAACCAAGAGAAGCAGGATCAAAAAAGCGCCTGAACCAGCAGCTTCCTCCACAACGGAAGGTCGGGTGATGACTAAAAAAGTGGCGCCTGCTGAAGGAGTTAAGACTCCTGAAGTAAAAAAGGAAGATAATTCATTGTTTGACCAGCCTCGTGTGCCACAGGAAAGACATGAGCCAGCACGAAGAGAAAGAGAGCCTCGGAAGGGTGGTGTTGACAAACGTGAACAACGTGAGCCGAGAGAACCGAGAGAACCGAGAGAGCAACGTCCGGACAGACAAAACTTTAATCAGAAAGATAATAAACAACGTTTTGATCGACCCAAAGATCAAAACAGACAGGATAATAAAAGACCTCAAAAGAATGGAGATCAATCCAACAGAGAGAAAGCCCAGGATCTGACCAATGGTCTGGATAAAAATTATGAATTTGACGGCATTGTAAACAGCTCCGGCGTTTTGGATATCATGCAGGATGGATACGGTTTTCTGAGATCGTCAGATTACAATTACCTGAATTCTCCGGATGATATTTATGTCTCACAATCTCAGATTAAACTTTTTGGATTAAAAACAGGGGATACCATCGAAGGGGCAATTCGTCCTCCGAAGGAAGGTGAAAAATATTTTCCATTAATTAAGATCAATCGAATCAATGGCCGTGAACCACAGGTGATTCGCGATCGTGTTCCTTTTGATCATTTAACACCACTCTTTCCTGACGAGAAGTTCAACATTGCTGCAGGTTCAACACCTAACTTATCTGCAAGAGTAGTGGATATGTTCTCTCCAATCGGGAAAGGACAACGTGGTTTGATTGTTGCTCAGCCAAAAACCGGTAAAACAATCCTGTTAAAGGATATTGCAAATGCGATTTCAGCCAACCACCCAGAGGTTTATATGATTATTTTACTGATCGATGAACGTCCTGAAGAGGTAACTGACATGGCAAGAAGCGTTAACGCTGAAGTTATCTCTTCAACGTTTGATGCACCAGCTGATCGACATGTAAAGATTGCAAACATTGTGCTTGAAAAAGCAAAGCGCATGGTTGAATGTGGCCATGATGTAGTTATTTTATTGGACTCAATTACACGTTTGGCTCGGGCATATAACACCGTGGCACCTGCATCCGGAAAAGTATTGTCCGGAGGTGTGGATGCAAATGCATTGCATAAACCAAAACGTTTTTTTGGTGCGGCCCGTAACATTGAAGAGGGAGGTTCTCTCACAATCCTGGCAACAGCACTGACTGAAACAGGTTCAAAAATGGATGAAGTGATCTTTGAAGAATTCAAGGGTACTGGTAATATGGAGCTTCAGCTTGATAGGAAACTTTCTAACAGAAGGGTATATCCTGCTGTGGATATTCTGACCTCGAGCACACGTCGTGAAGACTTGTTGATGAGCGAAGAAACCCTCAATAAAATGTGGATCATGCGTAAGTTCTTAAGTGATATGACACCGCTTGAAGCAATGGAGTTCCTGCGTGATCGCATGTCAAAAACCTTAACAAACGAAGAGTTTCTGATTACCATGAGTCGGGGATAGAACTTTTCAATACAATATAAAAAGGGTGTTTGTAAATCTGGGGGCTGAATGGCTGTCAGTGCAAAGCATCCTTTTTTAATTTATACAACCAATGATTCAGAAGGATTTCAATTTAAAAGCATTTAATACGTTTGGGATAGAGGCAAAGACAGCCTTTTTCTTTGAGTACGGTTCCGTGGAGGAATTGCGCGAGGGACTTGCTTCTGTTGACCTGAACAAAGTACCCGTCTTTATCATGGGGACAGGCAGCAATCTTTTATTCGTTAACGATTATTACAATGGTTTGATCCTTCATTCCAGGATGGAAACCATTGAGGTGCTTGGTGAGGATGAGAATACGGTCTATGTGAAAGCCGGCTCCGGGGTTGAATGGGATGATTTGGTGGCGTGGACCGTGGAAAGGAACTATGGTGGTCTTGAAAACCTGTCACTGATTCCCGGACA
>JBFHER010000078.1:0-14477 GCA_041584055.1 Bacteroidales bacterium | reverse complement strand
TCATTGCCCGGAACACGGTTGTATTCACTTAGCATGCTGTCTACATCATCCCCAATGGTTTCGCTCAGGCAAGTGGTTGAAATTCCTATGACCTCAGGATTGTATGACTTTTTAACGTTGTCAAGTGCCTGTTTGAGATTTGCACTGCCGCCAAACACAGTCGCCTGTTCCGTAAAGTTGGACGAGGCGATGTCTACCGGTTCTTTGTAATGACTGATAAGATAACGCCTGACATAAGTGGCACAGCCCTGCGAACCGTGAATTAAAGGCACACATCCCCTAACACCTTTAAAGGCCATGCTCGACCCTAAGGGTGCACACATTTTACATGCATTGCGCGTTGCAACAAAAGATGCTTTATTTTTTAGTATTGTATCCATTATTCTTTCCTCCCCCGTTTTGTAAATTTCCATACCGGACTCATGGCTGATGCATGCACCTCTTTTGCAAAATTGAGCATCCCTTCGTAACCAGCCAGGGCCTCTTTCCGTTCGTGATTGTGATCACAAAATCCCAAACCTAGCTTGTGTGCAATCGGACGCTCTTTAACGCCACCAATAAAAATATCCGCGCCTTTTTGTTTTACGAACTCAGATAACTCAACAGGATTTGAGTCATCCACTAAAATGGTGCCTTCATCACACAAATCTTTAAGAACATCGTAATCTTCTTTGTTCCCTGTTTGTGAGCCAACCACCACAGTTTCCATACCGATCAGTCGCAAGGCTTTTACAAGAGAAATGGCCTTAAAAGCACCACCAACATAGATGGCAGCCTTTTTGCCCTGAAGGTCCTTTTTATAAGGTGCCAATGCAGGCAGCAAGGTTTGCAGCTCATCCCTAACTAAATCTCTCGCCCTTTGCATTAACTCATCCGACTTAAAGAATGTAGCCACCTCATACAAGGCATCCGACATATCTTCAATACCGAAATAAGAAACCTTCATGAAAGGAATGTCGTATTTATCCTTCATGTGTTTTGCCAGATGCATCATCGAACCGGAGCACTGCACAACGTTTAAGGATGCTTTGTGGGCGTTCCTAACTTCGTTCACCCTGGCATCACCTGTGATGGTTGCCACAAGATTCACTCCCATCCTGCTGTAGTATTCCTGTAAGATCCACAGCTCTCCAGCAAGGTTAAAGTCTCCCAAAATATTAATACTGTATTCCGGCACAGGCTCATCCTTCGTGCCCACCAGTTTTGCCAGGGCTTCACAAGCCACTTTATAACCGTCTTTCTTGGTGCCGTTAAATCCTTCCGACATTACCGGAAGAACATCAATCCCTTTTTCTCGGGAAACCTGACGACAAATGGCTTCAACATCGTCGCCGATGACACCCACAATACAAGTGCTGTAAACAAAAGCAGCTTTTGGTTTGTATGCATCAATCAATTCGCTAAGCGCAGCGTATAATTTTGGTTCACCACCAAATACCACATCTTTTTCACGCAAATCGGTTGTAAAGCTTAAACGATGAATTTCGGGACCTGAAGACAAAGAACCCCGTATATCCCAGGTGTAGGCAGCACAGCCCACAGGGCCATGGATTAAATGAAGTGCATCTGTGATAGGATAAAGCACCACTCTGGAACCACAAAACACACATGCACGCTGGCTCACCGATCCTGCCAGACTCTTCTTTCCGCAATCCAAATCCAATTGACTCTCTTTGTCGATGGTTGCGATTTGTTTCTTTCTTTCTTCTAAAAATGCCATTTTAGTTATGCTTTGCGTTGTGATTTCACTTTGCTTGTTGCTGTAATGCGATGCTGCCTTTCTAGCTTGAAAAAGACAGTGTTATTCGCTCTTCTTGAAATTTCAGTTAAGACCGGACAGAAATTGCAGAGTCACCCGTTCCTGTCCGATCAATTGCATAACTAAGGCAATTATTAACTAAAATTTGCTTTGTATCCACTTATTTTTGACTCTGATGTGGAAGGTATTCTATACGTATCTGCTTCTCTTACAGACCTGAAGACAAGTACTACAGTGAATTTACATCACCAGTTCGAATCTTTCTTCAGGAGCGGTTGCATCCTCATAATCCATGATAAGACTCAACATCTTCTCCACGATTCTCAAGCCACCCAGGTAACCTAATGAGGGGAAATAAGAGTGACCAATCCGATCGAGAATTGGAAAGCCATATCTCATGAACGGAATATTCTCGTCGCGAGCAATGTATTTTCCATAGGTGTTCCCAACAATTAAATCAACACCTTCATCCTTGATCCATTGATGGAGCAGGAACATGTCTGCACGTTCGCCGTTGAGGTATTTTGCTTCAGGCACTTTTTCTCCGAGAATCGCTTCCATTCTTTTTGGGAATGCTTTACCTGGTGTTCCAGAAACAATATAAACAGGTTTCATACCCATATCAACCATGAACTCTGTTAAAGGGATCAGTTGATCAGGATCACCAAAGAGAGCTACTCTTTTTCCGAATAGATACTGCTGCATATCTGCAATTGCATCCACCAAACGACCGCGTTCAACCGTAATTGAATCGGGCACAGCAACGCGAGCTGCTTTGGCAATCCCCTGAATAAAACGATCTGTGGCTTTAATCCCGATTGGCATTTCGGTCAAACTAAATGGAACTTTGCATTTGTTCTCAAGATGAATGGCACTGTCTTTTGAACACCACTCACCCAGCGCGATGGTTCTCATACTATCTCCCATTGATGCCATTTCCGAAATGGTTGTTCCTCCGTCAGGGTACATTTCAAATTTACCTGTCATTGGCACATCCAAAACATCCGATGTATCCGGCAACATCACGTACTTTACATCCATCAACTTCAGCATGCGTTTCATTTCCCGCATATCGGAAGGTTCAACCCATCCCGGCAGAATGTTGATTTGCTTTTTTAATTCACCTGTTTTGAATGCAAAATAATCGATGAACCCTTTCACCATATTTGAGAAACCAGTCACATGCGATCCTACATAACTTGGTGTAGAAGCATAAACAGCATGTTTTCCTTCAGGTATTTTTCCCTCAGAACGTGCTTTCCCAACAATTTGACCAAGGTCATCACCTATGGTTTCACTCAAACATGTTGAGTGAACTGCTACGATGTCTGGTTCATAAATGGTAAAAATATTGTTTAATCCCTGCAAGAGATTCGCTTGTCCTCCAAACACAGAAGATCCCTCTGTAAATGAACTCGTTGCAGCCATCACTGGCTCTTTATAATGGCGGGTCAGTGCGGAACGATGGTATGAACAACAACCTTGTGAACCATGACTATGAGGCAGACATCCGTGCACCCCCAACGCCGCATACATTGCTCCTACCGGTTGGCAGGTTTTTGCCGGGTTTATTGTTAACCCTTTTCTCTCTATCGACTCTGAAGCCTTTTTTGTATGTCTTAATAGCATAATTTTAATTTTTGTGCTTTGGGCAGATCCGGATATGGCTAAATAATTACCGGATCCACCTAAGCTGTTTTTAATTATTCAGCTACGACGCTTCCAACGCAAACAGGTTCATGTTTCCAGGGCGCATCGATCAACTTCCAAACATTTGTACATAACATGCGTTCCATCTCTTTGTAGAAATTTACAGCCCCTACAAATCCGGCATAAGGTCCACCATAATCGTAGCTATGCAACTGTTTCAGAGGAATACCGTGTTTTTGAATCACATATTTCTCCTTGATTCCTGCACAGAAAATGTCTGGCTTGTATTTCTCAATCAGAAGCTCTGATTCCCAATG
The DNA here is from genome assembly GCA_041584055.1 of Bacteroidales bacterium. Lineage (GTDB taxonomy): Bacteria > Bacteroidota > Bacteroidia > Bacteroidales > UBA5342 > JBFHER01. Next base: position 10,751 of record JBFHER010000078.1, on the reverse strand, counting down.
GGAGATGTCATCAATCACAAGGGAACCCTTGTGCATTTCGGGCATCATTCCTTCGTAATCTTCGAACTCAAAATTGCTGGCTTCCAGTGCCTTCTTCTTATCCACCAAGGCGTCTTTGAAGCGCTTTTCATCTTTCACTACATTCAATTCCTCGATGTTTCTGGAGTCTGCATCCACTTTAATACCAGGAATCACACGGCGCCCTTCGTAATCGTCGCGGTGTGCAAACTCGTATCCCGCTGCAATCGTTTTAATCCCAAGCTCTTTAAATAATTCCTGATAATGATGTGCGCGTGATCCTCCAACGAACATCATGGCAGTTTTCCCTTCGACTTTAGGTTTAATTCTATCCGCAGCTTCTTTTACACTTTTGAATTCACGCTCGATCAGTGCTTCTGTTTTAGCGATCATCTCTTCATCACCAAAATATTCTGCAATTTTCCTTAAGGATTTGGCTGTTCCTTCGGCGCCAATAAAGTTCACTTTGAACCAGGGCACACCATACTTCTTCTCCATCATCTCTGCAATGTAATTGATGGATCGGTGGCACATTACGATGTTCAGATCAACATCGTGTGACGATTCATAACTTTCGATGGTTGAGTTCCCTGAGAAAGTCGCTTTAAGGGTTACACCCATTTCCTCAAAATATTCTTCCAGTGCGAATGAATCACCACCAATGTTATATTCACCCATCATGTTCATCACATATTTCCCTGCACGAGGCAATGAGAAATCGGTTCCAACAACCTCACTGAAGATCTTGTTATTGGCAATGTGGTGACCGGCACTTTGACTCACACCTTTGTACCCTTCGCAAGAGAAACCAAATACGTTGATTCCCAGTTCAGCTTTCTTTTCACGGCAAACAGCATGAATATCATCCCCAATCAAACCAATGGGACAGGTTGAGAAAACAGCGATCGCGTGGGGTTTAAATAAGTCCCATGCATCCTGAATGGCATCTTTCAATTTTTTCTCACCACCGAATACAATGTTTGAATCCTGCATATCGGTACTAAACGAGTACGTGATGAAGTTTGCATCCTGATCTGACTCAGGACGGGTTTGGTTACGACGAGTTAACCATGCGTAGAAACTGCAACCGATGGGACCATGTACAATGTTTACAACATCGCGTGTTGGACCTAAGATCACACCTTTACAACCGGCATAGGTACATCCCCTTTGGGTGATGATGCCGGGTATGGTTCGAACATTTGCCTGAATCTCCAATTCTTTGTCATCAGGATCGTTCACCAAAATACCTTTCGCTCTTTTCTTTGCTATCTTCCGTGGATATTTGCTCAAAAGTTCTTCTTTGAACTCCTCCGGATTCGGCAAGGGCTTTTTATTTTTATCTTTTGATGTCATTTTGTTTGTTTTAAATCAATGATTCAAATTTGTTTCCATCCTGCTCTTCTTAATCGAGCACATCATCACCTCTTTCTCCGGTTCTGATTCGAATGGCTTCATACTCAGGCATGACGAATATTTTACCATCTCCATGTTCGTTTTCCTGATTCACTTCAATTACGGTTTCAACCACAGTGCTTACCAATTCGTCGGGAACGGTTATGGTTAAAACACGCTGAGGGCGCAACGGTGTTTCTTTTCCAAGCAGTTCGATGGCTTCCGGCACATCTTCCTGTGCAGCTTTCATTACCTTGGCATCCCACATCCCTTTGCCTCTTCCGAAAACATGTCCGGTGGCTGTCATGGATGAAATGCCTGCTGCTGATAATGCCCGCTTGGTTTTGTTCATCTTATTGATGCGTATAATGCACATTATTGTTTTCATACTTCTTTAATTTGATTCAAGATTCCGATGTTAGATGCAAGTCAACTATAATCCTGATCTTATACCATCTTTATCCTGAGATTCATACCAATAAAATAAACTCGCTATAAAATTTTCTGTCCACTGCTGATGGTGTAGGACTCTTCAACGGGAGCAACAAATATTTTACCATCTCCATAAGCTCCTTCCGGTTCGCTTCTGGCTGCTTCCATGATTGTGTTCACGCAAAAATCTTTATCTTCATCTTTCACAACACAGATGAGCATCTCTTTTGGTAATTCATCATAAGTCACCTCGCCAATTTTAATACCACGCTGCTTTCCACGTCCTACAACAGGAATCTTTGTAACAGCAACATAGCCGGCCTCAAACATGGCTTTCATTACTTTTGATGATTTTTCTGGGCGTACTATTGCTCTGATCATTAACATATTTAGTTCCTCCTTATTTTTTTAGTTAGCAATACCGAAATCGATTAATAATTTTTCAAGATTCTCCATAGGTAGTGGCGTTGGCACAACGAACATCTCATTGGCATCGATGGCTGCAGCCAAAGCTCTGTATTCATCTGCCTGCTTATGTTCTGGTGCATGTTCAATGACTGTTTTTCTATTTATCTCGGCATGTTGAACCATGTTATCCCGAGGCACAAAATGAATCATTTGTGTTCCCAACTGACGAGCGAGCTCCTCGATCATGGCACTCTCGTTATCCACCTTTCTTGAGTTACAGATTAAACCGCCCAAACGAACTGATCCGTTTTGTGCGTACTTCTGAATCCCTTTGCAAATGTTATTCGCAGCATACATGGCCATCATTTCTCCGGAAACAACGATATAAATCTCTTCGGCTTTTCCATCCCGAATAGGCATTGCAAACCCCCCACAAACAACATCACCCAACACATCATAGAAGGTGTATTCTGTTTCATACTTTTCATCCCAGGCACCCAGCTGTTCAAGTAAGTTGATTGAGGTAATGATACCACGACCTGCACAACCAACACCAGGCTCAGGACCGCCAGACTCAACACAACGTGTTCCACCATAACCTGGCTTGATGATATCATCCAATTCCACGTCTTCACCTTCTTCACGAAGCGTATCCAAAACTGTTTTCTGAGCCAATCCCCCCAACAATAAACGGGTTGAATCTGCCTTTGGGTCACATCCCACTACGATCACATTTTTTCCCATTTCCACTAAACCAGCAACAGTGTTTTGTGTTGTTGTAGATTTACCAATTCCACCTTTACCGTAAATTGCAATTTTTCTCATCTTTTTCATGATTCCTTATTTTTAAATTAATTGTTTCTGACTTCCCTATAACCATCCCTGTGCCAACAATTCAATCCAATGAAGAACAGAATCACTTTTTCATCACTAAGTCGCTCACAACATGTCCTTTAAAAATTTGACATGAAATTTTATGCAAAAATTAGACACCACGTTTTTCCCACATTTTTGTAGGATAATTAATGGCACCTTACGAAGATGTTATATTTCGGAAACCTGAAATCGGGTAAAAAATTGAATTTTAGACGACCAGTCATTGCAAGTTATCAGCAACCTAAAAACGACCCGCAATTCTAAATACCTAAGGGTTTCAAATACTAAATTCAATTTCCGTACCTTCGCCCTGAATTCACAATCTGTTTTTCATGAAACTAAAAAAACTTATGCCGGAGCTGGTTTTGGGCATTAAGGATGCCGGCTATGATAAAGAACCCAAAGCAATTCAAAGCTTAAGCATTCCAAAGATCAAGTCGGGGACTGATCTGTTTATTATTGCCCCTGAAGGAGCCGGCAAAACATCCGCACTGGTGATTGGTATTATTCAACAGCTCAAATCAGCACATGAAGATGTTCCCAGAGCTGTGATTATTACTGCATCGAAAGAGAAAGCGTTTGAGACCGAGTCGCTTTTTGAACTCCTTGGAAAACATACTAACCTGCGAACCTTTTGTGCCTTTGATCAGGGCATCCTCCAATTTCAGAAAGATACAATTTACGCAGGTGTGGATGTTGTCATCGGAACGCCAAGGCGATTGATGGAGCTCATGAATGTGAGTGGCTTACCATTGATGGCTGTAAAAATTCTGGCTTTTGATGATACTGACATGATCTCACTTAATAATTACGGAAAACACATATACCGCATTGCAGATGCCGTTGATAACGCTCAGTTTCTGATTGCAGCAAATGGCTGGAATGACAATTTTGATCGCATTTCTGAACGCATAATGAAAGGCGCTCTGGTGGTTGAAACCAGTTAGAATGATGAGAATTGACCTTCTTTAAATAAAACTCTTTACTTCCATTTGCATCATATATGATTTTATATTGTGATTCAAAGCAGTTTGGTATTCAATCCGAAGGAATACCACTTAAACAACAAAGAAATACCGATTACTAATCAAAATGCGCCTTTAGTTCGTTTCACTTCTAAAGTCATGTTGATTATGTATCGGCATTATACCGGCACAATTTGATGGTATAACAGGAAAACTCGTCCTCTTCTTGCACCTTTGGGAAATAAAAATGTCACCATAGCCAAGGCCATGGTGACATTTTTATACGCTTATTCAGAAAGCTAGTCGTTTTTGTAATCTATATCTTCGTTATCACTAAAAGAAACGGTGCTATAATCTATGGAAGACGTATCATCAACCCTGATGCCATAAGATGAAGAATTGGAAATGGTTGAATTTGCAATGGTAGAAACATTGATCCCCGCATCGAACAGATTTACCGCACCATAGTTAGTCAAACCTCCTGCATAATTAATTAAACAGTTATCTAATTTTGTACCTTCAGAACCATTATAAAGGCTTATTCCTTTCCAATCGCCTTTCGCTGGTGAAGCACTATTGGTAGTAAAGACAACAGGTTCATCGGCAGTTCCTTTACTAATTATCTTTCCAGTATTTTCACTCCCATAGGCTATCTGAATTTGCGCATTGTCCAGGAATTTCAAAACGGTCCCTTTGTTAATATTTAATATTGTACCCTTTACACTTCCAACTCTCATGTTTCCTTCTATGACATAAGGGATGGATTGATTTAGCCATGTAAATTCTGAACTTTGCGTGAGGTTTTTATCATCCGACACAAGAATAGAGGTGCCTGTTTCAAATACATTTTCTGGTCCCATGGAATAAACTGCATTTGGGTATAAGGAAATGGGGTAAAGCGCATTGTCGTGGAAGGTATTTCTATGAAAATTGAAGAACTCCCCATTTTCATGCGCCATAATCCCATAACTTGCACTGTGGGCGATGGTACTATTTGTTATGGAAACCATGGCCTCATGGAGGTAAATCATCCCATGATAATCATTCCCGCCGCCATATTCAAATACACAGAAATCAAATTCACAATCAATGGCACCATCATAAAAATTAAGAGACTTCCAATCTCCAGCCTCTTTATTTGGACTTGCTGAAGTAAAGATAATAGGATCATTTTCCGTACCGACAGCAATAAATGTTGTGTATGTATCGTCCCAATAGGCGAAATCGATATATGTTTCGCTGTTAAATTGAAAAATGGTTCCTGCCTCTACCGTTATATTCACTCCGGAGGTGTTTTCAGAACCAATGCGAATGGTCCCTTCAATTTTATATGGAGCCGATTGCTTTTTCCATAGATAATCACCTGCCTTGTCAAAGTTTTCACCTGCAACACTTATTACCAGACCGGATTCGTATTCATTGTTTTCTCCGATTGAATGTATCGCCTCCGGGTATATCGAAATTGGGTAATTTGCAATATCCTTAAATTCATTCTGTGAAAATTCTGAAAATGCACCTCCCTCTTTTAAAATAATAGCTGAAGAGCTGCTCTTTGCAAAAGTACAATGCGTGAATGAAACCTCTGTTTCTTCAATTAAGATTGATCCATAGTAATCGTTTGAACCACCATCCTTAAAAACACAATATTCAAATGTACAATCTACTGCACCATCGTAAAATGAAATGTGCCCCCAGTTACTTGTACCATTTGCTTCAAAAATGATTGGTTGATTTTCAGTTCCTAAAGCGATAATCGATGCATAGGTATTATCAGAATACGCCAAATCTAAAATAGCGTCTTCGTTAAAACGGATGATTGCACCGGGTTCGATTGTAATTACAACCTTTTCAGTTGTTCCAACCCGTACGGTACCTTCAATTATATAAACCTTCCCACTTTCCCAGGTCACACTCTCAGTTATACTGCCTGATACAGTTGAATCTTTATCATCTTCCAACAAATCATCACAACTAACAAAGGTTGAAAAAATCAAAATTGCCAATGCAAGGCTTAAATAGTTCTTTATTATCATATTCTTTATTTTTAAGTTTCCGTGTAAACATAAATATTCCAAAGGTTACTTGAGTGAGACTTTTGAATGTGCCTGAAAGAAATATGAATCCGCAGGAATAAATATTGAATCTGTTTTCCATCATTCAATTCATTTGTGCAAGCACGCAACCTAAAATAAAAAATAGAATAATTCATGTAGCTTTGTGCTGAATAATTAATAATCAAATGAAAAAAATGAAAAACAATATATTTTCTGGCATTTTATACAAAAGCAAAACCATAAGCGACCTGAAATGATTCAATTTAATTTGACAAGGAAAAATTCAATATGCCAATAAACGACATTCACAAAAAGTTCATACCGCTACTAACGGTGATGTTGGCCTTATTGGTTACACTTTCGCCGTTTGCCATTGATTCTTATTTAGCCGCAATGCCTTTAATGGCAACCTTTTTTGATGTTCAATTCAGTGTTATAGAATTAACGATCACTTTGTATTTCCTTGGCTTTGCCATCGGTAATTTCTTTGGAGGACCCTTATCTGATTCATTCGGAAGAAGACCTATTGCATTGCTCGGCATTGCACTTTACGGTCTTACTTCACTTGGCATCGCTTTTAGTAAAAACGTGGAATTGGTTTTGATACTCCGTGTTATTCAGGCCTTTGGTGGTGGATTTGCCACAGTAACCGCGAACGTTTTTATTCGCGATTGGTTTGAGGGAAAACAAGTTGCAAGACTTATTACTGTGGTTACGATGATGATGATGCTGGCCCCTTTGTTTGCCCCTGTACTTGGTGCATTTCTAATAAAAATTAACGGCTGGCAAGGTATTTTCTACTTTTTATTTGCCTTTGCAAGCATATTATTTGCATTGTTTTTCTTTATTGTTCCTGAATCACGAGATAAAAAATTTCTGACAAAAAAGTTAAATAAAGAACAGTTGCTTGGAAAGTACAAGGTTTTCTTTTCGCATAACATTTCAGTTATTTTATTATTTGCAATAAGCTTTTCAATGTCGGGACTTTATATATTTCTCTCTGGAGCGTCCTTTATATACATTGAGTATTTTGGCGTTGAACAGACTACTTTCCCCCTCCTTTTTGGAACGAATGTTGTACTTAATATCACGCTTTCGTTATTAAATACAATTTTTCTGAAATATTTTAAACCCAGAGATATTTTGCGCGCTGGTCTCTTTTTGCAATTGATTGCCGGAATCATTTTATTTGTCTCAGTTCGTTTCTCTGAACCTTCATTTGTGGCCGTTTTTTCCGGAATCGTATTGTACGTTGGTAGTCTGGGATTGGTTTTTGGCAATGGCACCGCTGTTATCTTAAACATTAATCCAAAAGTAAGTGGTTCTGCCAATGCCACCATTGGCATCATGCGCTTTTTACTTGGTTTTATAATCGGCAGCCTCATTGCCTTGTTCCATACCGACAATTTAATCCCTTTTGGAACGGCTCTTTTTGGATGTACCCTCATTGGAAACATTTTATTAGCCATCGCAATAAAAAAGATAAAGAAGGAAAAAACAACGCTTGATTTGACGCCTGCATAAACCTCGCTAAAAGCTGTCCGTGCATTTATATTCCTTTCTTATACTGCCTGAATGTTGTTGGTGATATAGAGGCATGCAGCTTTTCACCTGCTCCCCCGGTTGCTAAAATATGCTCGCTGAATTCCGTAATGAGTTGAGCTTTATTTGCAGACACTTTACTGCCGGTTGTTATATTTCTCAAATCAATCAAATAACTTGAAAAGAAGCCCGGGAAATCATTGGACACAGCTGTGTTTAAATAATTATGATCGTTGTACACGTGGTGATAATCTCCTTTCCCTTTCTTAATTAAGGAGCGTTCTCCCTTTAAATTTGTGATGCTCCCCTCCTTCGAACAATCTTTAATGCATGTCTTGTCCATTTTGTGTTTCTCACACCCACTCACAGGATAGAAGAGGCATTGCCGTGTTGTCATCAATGCAATGGGATGATAGATGCTAAAATAGAGATCAAACCCTTTCGGTTTTTTGATGTACTGAATCTGCTTTTTCTTCAATTCATTTGAGATGAATGCACCTTTACAATTGAAATGTTCCTTTAAGCAAAGTAAGCTGTATGAGTTCACGATGTTCAGCTGTGGTCCGGCAACCCAATCGATGCCTCTCTCCGAAGCTGCAAATCCCAGGCCTGTATTATTGCTAACAATATGCTTTGGTTTTACACGGTCCAGCAATGCAACAGCTGCCTTAAAATCATCTCCGATCAAGATGGCTGGAAACCAGGGAGAAAGTTCAGAATTATTTTTAAATAATTCGACGAACTTCTCTAAACTATTTGTCAGATCACCAGGCAATTGATAATAAATTTTGCCCAAAGTATTTTCGCAAAGTGCCAGATCATCTTCCGAATCAATTAAAACACATAAGCTGGGACTCAGGACTTCCTCCTTTTGTTGGCTTATTTTGGGCAAGGTAATCTCTGGAACAAGCTCCTTTCCATCATTAATTTTTCTCAGAATCTCCAATTTCAACGCTGTCAGCTCCTTGTAAGAGATATATACGTCACCCTTAAGCGCGTCTAAATTCAGTTCTGTAAGTTGATATTCTGTATCATCAATGGATTTCAATCGTTTCATCAACATCTCACGCGACAATGCCTCTTGCCCTTTGCCTGCCAGGCTTACATTTGATGATACTGAATAACGATCATTACCGTATTCCATTGAAATTTGAAGCCGTGACCCCTGCTCCCCGGATACGAAAAGTTTTAAGGCTGACTTCTTCGTACTATAGCCATCAATGTTCTTTTTAATCACCTCCCTTTCCAAATCCTTTTCGGCGTAAAGGTCTTTATGTCCCTGCGCTTTCTCATCAAAAGAAACATGATTATTAATGGAAGAATGATGGATCGAAGAATAGGTCATCGGACTGTCAATGAACATGTCTTTTGTTAGATTATCCTTTAAATACCCATTCGAGAAATCCCGGTTAAACACCTTGTACAATTCCCTTTTGTCATCAATGAGTGCTTCCTTTCTGTAAAAACGGGACAATTGTTTCCGCCATGCATTTACGACAGTCGAGACATAATAGAACTCCTTTATCCTCCCCTCCAGTTTTAATGTCGAAACACCTGCTTCATACAAATCCTTCACATCAAAATAGGCAGAATTATCCTTCAGGTTGAGTGGAAATTCTTTCTGCATTGAAGTGGTTTCATACTTCTCCCGGCATGGCTGACTGCAGCGCCCCCGGTTCCCCGACTTTCCGTTTTGCACCGAACTCATGTAACAAAGTCCGGAAAACGAGATGCAATAGGAACCGTGCACAAATACCTCTGTAAGAACATTGCGCTTTAATCCAAAACGGCTTAAATCCGTAATCTCGCTTAGGTTCAGCTCACGAGACAGATTTCCGCGACTCACACCCAGATGGTGCAGAAACTCGATTTGTCCCTGATTATGAGTGGTGAGCTGCGTTGATGCATGTACTTCCAGGCTGGGAAAATGCTTTTTCAACAGATACATCATCCCTAAATCCTGGACGATAACGGCGTCAATCTTCGTATTTACCAACTTGTTCAACAGACCAACAAATTCCGGTATTTCAGCATCAAGAATAAGGATATTAAGCGTAAGGAATACCTGACACTCATGTTCATGCGCTAAATGAATCAATCCCAACAAATCATCAAACTGAATGTTCTCTGCACGGTTGCGCGCATTGTACTTATCCAATCCACAATAAATAGCGTCTGCACCTGCAAGAATCGCTGCTTTTGCTGCATCCACATCGCCCCCGGGGGCTAATAATTCCATCTCCTTCATCTCGAAACCAGCAAATTATTCGCGTTTTTCACTTAAAGGGCGCAAGTTGCAACATGTTTTTTAAAAGAGCACCCTTATGGATTGAATTTGTTCGTGGGGTTTTCGCTTCAAGCAATATTAACCGAATGAATTAGTGAGGGTTTCGCGTGCAGTTAAGCCCTCGCTAAAACTTCGCATTTTTTTGTAACTTTATCTGACTTCATACCATGTATACAATCAAGGCAATAACAAACAGCGCATATTCTTTAACAGAGAAAATTACCTTTGTTTTTTAAGAAAATAAGAACGCATTTTTTGCCATATTCCGATGTTCTGGCCTATTGCCTGATGCCGAATCATTTTCATTTTCTGATTAAAGTCAATCACACGGAATTAGCTATTACCAGGGGTTTTGCTTCAACGAAACCCCTGGTAATACAAGAATGCGATCATTTAATGATTCCATTGTAATAATGCTGCGCTCTTACACTGTTGCAAAAAATATTCAGGAAGGAAGAACAGGGTCTCTTTTTAGAAAAAACAAAATCCAAATGTCTAACGCTTCCCGAGGGAATAAGTCCATCCTATTTTAATTCAACTTTTGGTACTTTTCTTATTATTGAAACGTCCAAGTTTAATTATGCTCAAAACTGCTTCACCTATATTCATCGAAACCCGGTAGATGCCGGTCTGGTTGAAAAACCCACAGTATGGAAGTTTTCATCTGCAATCGATTATGTCACCAAAAGAACTGGATCCCTGATTAATAAGGCAGTATCAAAAGCGGAAGGTCTCTATTTGCAGCACCTTCGCATTCACTCTTTTTTCACCCCC
>JBFHER010000077.1:0-14560 GCA_041584055.1 Bacteroidales bacterium | reverse complement strand
GAAACACAAAAAAAGAGGCTCTCGCCCCTTTTCCCTATTACCAGATGTTTACTTATCTCACAACAATATTTACGATCTTTTTTGGAACCACGATGATTTTTACTATTTGCACTCCTTCTAGCCAACGTTGCGATTTTTCGTGTTCTGTTGCAGCCTTTTCAATCGCTTCCTTTGTAGCATCTACAGGCATTTCCAATTTAAATCGCATTTTCCCATTGAATGAAACCGGATATTCAAAAGTATCCTCAGTCAAAACTGATTCATCCACTTCAGGCCATGTTTCATATGCCAATGATTGTCCATTGCCATATAATTCCCACAACTCTTCTCCCAGGTGAGGTGCAAAAGGAGACAAAATCAAAGCAAATTTTCTGGCCGTATCTTTGCTTACCTTTCCTTTCTTTATTGCGGCATTTGTAAAAACCATCAACTGGGAGATTGCTGTATTAAATTTAAGATGTTCAATATCAAAAGCAACCTTTTTAATGGATTGATGAAGCACCTTTAAAATGACCTTATCGTCCTCCCCTTCGAACACATTCCCTGTATCTGCAAAAAATCGATACACCCTGCCAAGAAAGTTATAAACACCCTTCACGCCATTTTCAGCCCATGGCTTTGTGGCATCCAGAGGTCCCAGAAACATTTCATAAAGGCGCAGACTATCTGCCCCATAATTTGCGGTCACATCATCCGGATTCACAACGTTTTTCAATGATTTTGACATCTTGGCCACAATCTGAAACAGCTCTTCCCCGGTTTCCGTATGAAAGTACCGGCCATCTTTTTCCTCAACCAGATCACTTGTCACCTTGGATCCTGCTTTGGTTTCATAGGCGAATGCCAGAATCATTCCCTGATTAAAGAGTTTCTTATAGGGTTCATCCGTTGAGACAACACCCAGATCGTACAACACTTTGTGCCAGAAACGACTGTACAACAGATGCAGTACGGCATGCTCGGCCCCGCCCACATATAAATCAACCGGCATCCAGTAATTCTCCAATGCTTTATCAAAAGGCGCTTCATCATTGTCAGGATCAATGTAACGCAGGTAGTACCAACAAGACCCGGCCCACTGCGGCATTGTATTTGTTTCACGACGCCCTTTGCGCCCATTTCCATCAACGACATTCAGCCAATCACCGGCATTTGCCAGAGGAGACTCCCCGCCATCGCCCGGCAAATAATTCTCTACCTCAGGCAATTCGAGGGGTAACTCATCTGCTTCAAGTACGGTTGTCTCACCATCTTCCCAATGAATAACAGGGAACGGTTCACCCCAATACCGTTGACGACTGAACAACCAGTCACGTAGTTTAAAGTTTGTAGTTTCCTTACCCAGCCCCTGTTTCTCCAACCAGTCATTCACGGTTTTAATCCCACTGGCTTTATCCATGCCATTGATATTTAAACCCAAAGCTGCATTTTCAGAATTAATATATGCCCCGTCTTCAGTCCAGCATGCATTCCCTGCCAACACACTGGCCCTGTCTTCAGCTTCTTCTCCCGGGTCCAAAATACAAACCACCGGGATATCGAACTTTTTGGCAAACTCAAAGTCACGGGTGTCGTGCGCTGGCACCGCCATAATTGCACCTGTACCATACCCCATCAAAACATAATCAGCAACCCATACCGGAATCTTTTCTCCGGTGAGTGGATTCGTTGCATTCCGACCAGAATAAATTCCAGTCTTCTCTTTTGCCAGTTCTGTCCTGTCCAAATCAGATTTTAATGCTGCCTCCTTTAAATAAGCAGCCACCTCAGCTCTATATTCCTCAGTCACAATCTTATTCAACAGCGGATGCTCCGGCGCAATCACCATGTACGTTGCCCCAAACAATGTATCTGGTCGGGTGGTATATACCCTGAGCTTCTCATCCAAACCTTCAAGGGCAAAGTCAACTTCTGCTCCTTTTGATTTTCCAATCCAGTTCTTTTGCATGTCCTTCACGCCTTCCGGCCAGTCCAGGCCTTCCAGTCCCGACAACAATCTCTCCCCATAATGCGCAATGCGCAGCATCCATTGCTTCAGGTTTTTGCGCTCCACCTCATGGGTTCCGCATTTTTCGTGTGATCCATCATTCAGCACCTCTTCGTTTGCACAAACCGTTTTACAATGGTTACAATACCATACCTGTGCATTGTCGTAGTATGCCAAACGCTTGTCTTCGATGTACTTTTTTGCTTCTGCTTCATTTAGTTCAGCAGGGATCTCCAGTTCGGCAATAGGACGTCCTTTTTGTAATTTCTCATCAAACCAGGTATTGTACAATTGTGAAAAAATCCATTGAGTCCATTTAAAATATTTTGGATCGGTTGTGTTTATTTCACGATCCCAGTCATAGCTTAAACCCAGAGCTTTTATCTGACGGCGGAAATTATCGCAATTCTTTTTTGTAGTTAATGAGGGATGTGTCCCGGTCTGTATGGCATATTGTTCCGCAGGTAAACCAAACGCATCCCATCCCATAGGATGAAGCACGTTGAAACCCTTCATTCGCTTGAATCGTGAAATGATGTCAGTGGCGGTATATCCCTCTGGATGACCAACATGCAATCCGGCACCGGATGGATAAGGAAACATATCAAGGATGTAATACTTCTCCTTTGAAAAGTCGTTGCCTGTTTTAAACGTTTTGTTTTCTTCCCAGAAGTCCTGCCACTTCTTCTCAATATCCGTAAATTTGTATTCCATGATAAGCTATAAAATCACTGTGAAATTTTGGATGGCAAAATTAATCAAAGTTTGGTAATTATGAACTAATTAGCCTGGGATATATGCTTTAATGATAGCCTTTAAAGGATCTCCTTCCTGTCAACGCTTAAAATGCTTCTTAAATCATGTGCATTGTTCATAAAAAAAATGTTCATATATCAGATCTGAATTTGATTGTAAATGAGAAGGAAGTAAAATCATTTTAAATTGGCCCGTCATTACATAATCGAAAGTAAATTATGGGGTACTGAAATTGTTTGATTTGGGTAAAGAAAAAGTGAACATAAGCGTAACAGTGAAATAAAAAAAGGGATATCCCTACGCTTAAGGCATCCCTTTTTATGTTTGTTGACCACTGAAAATAATCAAGGTTTGATTACTTTCTTTATTTTTATTCCTCCGTATTCAGAGGATACCATTACCATGTATATTCCACTGCTAAACTTACTCATGCAAATCGAACAGTGGTTGCTCACATCCTTTAAATGTATCAGCACGTTCCCGAAGGTATCCAGCAAGTCCACAAACACCCGCTCACCCTGGGGCAGTTCCAGTTTTATTTCCTGGCTCCCTTTTTCCTGGTATAAATTCACATCGCCCATTTGTTTCTGTATTAATTAGACAATCGTTTACATTATTGATATTCTCCTTACAACACACTCATCTCCACATTCACCAACGATGGTGAAGATCCCTTTTCCCAAAAAAGATAAATTATGTTGTGATTTTCCTTTAACTCCCGACATCTGGTACAACAAACTTCCGGAGAGACTAAATACTTTGTATGACCATTCCTGGTCGCCCGCCTCAATGCTAAGCTGTCCATTCCCAACGGAAGGATATATTTTTAAGTCATTTGATTTCAAATTCTCATTCCTGGTTACAATCCCGAAATAAACAGGAATCAATGCGCTGGTCTCCATGTAATTTAAGGTATCCTCAGGATAGAAAACCACATTTACATCTTCACCTGAAAAAGAAGGAACAAGATCATTATTTCTAAACATAAACTGACCGGGAACATTTGCGTTACCGTCGAACAATGTTGAGGCAGAAAGCGCCTGTCCTTCGAATATTTCGTTTGCTGTTGGCCAGTTAAAAATAATTGGTTCTGCTTTCTCTATTAACAAAATAATGCTATCTGCACCGGCAAAGTAGTCATCATCAATCATGGCCCTTACCTTGTATGTCCCAGCCATTACAGGCGCTTCAAAGCACTCGTTATATGTTACAATCACTTTCAGGCTGTCCTGATCGCATATTGCCAGTGCATTTTTCTCCTTTCCGTCATAAACAATTGTGTCACAAATAAAAGAAATGCGCAGGTCTTTCTTTTGAATGGCAATATTAAAAAATACTTCAGATGATGCGAGGTAGTTTGCATTTCCCGGCTGTACAACACTGCAGGTTGTTTCACCAATTTTAGCGGCCACAATGGCGTTTTCTGTGAACTTAAACAATGTTGAATCAGTGATATCAATCGTCAGAGGAAGACCTGAACTTGCCTTTATTTCATTTAAAAACAAGGTATCTCCATAGGTAAGACTAATATCCTTAGCACCTATAATTTGTTGTCCTGATTTAGTAACGGTCAATGTTGCCTTTCTAAACGCGCTTGGATTATATGAAATATTTCCAGGCTGATCGGCCCAAATGGCAGTTGAACCAACGCCGGTTATTTGTATCATTCCATCAATAATCCTTGCAACCGCCTCATTTGAACTTCTGTAGTGAATTGGCAAACCTGAGCTAGCATAGGCCCCGGGATCAAATGTTTCGCTGCCAAAGGGCTTAGGATCGATGGATGGAAAAACAACAGATTGATTGAGTTTATTTGTTCTGATAATCATTTCATCACCATAAGCCACACCTTCCTGATTAATTGCATAGGCACGTACGTAATAGGTGCAGCCCGGTACCAGATTTTCAATTTGTGTTGTAAACTCGCCAAGTCCATTTCCAATCATTGACATGGAGTCAGCGATGGTTGGAAAAGAACTCAATGACCAACACAATCCATATTTAGATACAGGGGTGCCGCCATCACACATTACTTCTCCGCCTCCTGTTGCAATATTACTGCCTATGTCCGTCAGTGCATCTGTTTTCACTGCAGGCAACTCATTGTCACGACCAAGGGTATAAAAACCGTCCTTTGCCTGAACATCTTTAAAATACAGGTTATCCCCATCAAGCATATAGGCCTCAGAAATAATTTCGAAGGTATCTTCACTTTCCTTTTTAAACAAAAGTTTGTAATTGTTATAGGAAAGGCATTCATCCAAAATGCCAATGGCTTCGGCATCACTCATATCAAAACGAAACATAAAAGATTCGTAATCACAATCCTTTTGCAAAAACCATATTTTTCTTGCGATAAAATCAAGATCTGCATATTCTGTTGCATGTGCAATGCCCATTTTACCATTTTGCCCGTACACAATGGATTCATCAAGTTCGAGCAAGTTCCCATTCGTAATGGCAAGATGCATTCCGGCAGAAGATTCAGAATAAATTCCGGCACCATATAGACTCCAATACCCCTCTGCATCAAAGGCATAATCATTTCTTAAGGAACCAACAACCGCAGATTTTTCTTCAATAGAACAATTCAACCTTGAACTTAAACTTATCGGAGACAGATCAGTGCCCTTAAGAGCTGTAAATGAAATATCATCAAAACCGGCAACAAATATCAGACTTTCAATTGCAGACAAATTACCACTTTGAAACGTGTGATGCATGTTCTGAGTGATTTCTGATGATGACAAAGCCTTACTCCAGCAACGAACTTCATCCAATTTTCCATCCCATCCGGAAGAGATCACACCTGCATTGTTGGTTTTACATCCAACATTCAATAAGCCGGATCCGGCAGTAATCACATCAAAACCTGCTGCAGAATAAAAATAATCACGCTGCGCACCATCCACATAAAAGCGAATGTATTTATCATCCATCGAAAACAACAAATGATGCCAACCCGCTGGCATTTCCATTAGAGAATGCTGCAGAACACAAGTTCCACTTTGCATTACAACTTTTAAATTCAAGTGCTTATCCAGTACAAGAATTTCCCAGGTATCACCTGAATTTAGTGACAAAATTGTCCCATCAGCGGCATTCGTCCAGGACTCACTATACACCCAGGCCTCCACAGAGATGCTTTGATCTGAACCAGGCAACGAATCAACAGAAACATATCCTCCAGCAGTAAGCACCAGGCTTCCCTCGGGTGAATAGGCAATCGCATCGATGCAAAATCCAAATGCAAAGAGCATCCATCCGATCATCCATTTGATATGTTTCTTATTTGACAACAAAAGATATAATTTTTGTTAAGTAAGTTTTTAGAGAACAAACATATGTAAATTATTTGTTAATTCCAAGTGTTTTTATTCTATATTTTATGATTTGATGCTATTTTTTTCGTTCCAATGTTAATTCCGGATTGTAATACGTACAAATTCTTACCTTTGTATGAAACACAATCAACATGAAGATTGCATTATTTGGGAGAGAAATAAAGGACGACAAACTGGAGGCATTCAAAACCTTTTGTCAACGCGCAGAAGAACTGGACATTCAGTTATCAATATTCGCGCCACTTCACGATCAACTTAAAGATCAGGGATTTCATTTCCCTGGCGAGATAACTTTGTTTGATCAGTTAACGGAGCATGATTTCCCTGACTTCATCATAAGCATCGGTGGGGATGGCACATTTTTACGAACTGCAAGAATGATAGGCTCGAATTCAATTCCGATTGCGGGTGTTAACACTGGCCGTTTGGGTTTTCTGGCGGATGTGCCTGCAGATGAAATGAGTAATCTGCTAAATGAACTGGCAATGAATAACCATCGCATCGAAAAACGGGCCTTGCTACATCTTGAAAATTCATGCAATCAATTTCAAGAATGCCAATATGCGCTGAATGAAATTGCGATTTTGAGGAGGGATACTTCATCCTTGATAATCATCCATGTTTACATGAACGATGAATTTCTCAATTCATATTGGGCAGACGGATTGATTATTTCCACACCAACGGGATCTACAGCCTACAACATGAGTGCAGGTGGTCCGATTGTATATCCCGGATCTTCGAGCATCGTAATCACTCCAATTGCGCCACACAGTTTAACCGTAAGGCCCATTGTTTTGCCTGATGATGGTCTGCTCACACTAAAAGTAGAAAGCCGCTCCCCAAATTTTCTTGTTTCTGTGGATTCCCGTTCAACATCCATTCCAACAGAACAGGAATTAACAATTCGGAAGGCAGATTTTAAACTTCCGATTGTTCAGTTGAAGAACCAGAATTTTTACGAAACCCTGCGCACCAAACTGATGTGGGGCAACGACAAACGAAATGCCTATTAATTTTATGACAATGACCAAACAGGATTTGAAAATTGTATTTATGGGGACACCAGACTTTGCCGTGGCAAGTTTGAGAGCTCTTGTAGAGGGAGGGTTCAATGTTGTTGGTGTAATCACGGCCCCGGATAAACCTGCGGGAAGAGGACGAAAACTACAGGAAAGTGCTGTAAAGCAATACGCCGTAGCTCAAAGCCTCAGGGTGCTACAACCGGAAAAACTTAAAGCCACCGATTTTATAGAAACACTTCAGTCGCTCAATGCCGATCTTCAGATTGTAGTAGCTTTCAGAATGCTTCCGGAAGCAGTGTGGAACATGCCGAAAAAAGGAACTTTTAACTTACATGGTTCATTGCTGCCCCATTACCGGGGAGCAGCGCCTATCAATTGGGCCATCATGAACGGAGAAAAAGAAACCGGGGTCACCACCTTTTTTATTGAACACAAAATAGACACGGGCAATGTGCTATTACAACGTCGCATCCCAATAGGACCAAACGACAATGTTGAAAAAATACATGATGCACTAATGAATTTAGGGGCTGATTTAGTAGTAGAAACGGTTGAAGGCATTCTGAACAATTCCATCGAGGCAAGGCCACAATCCAGTATCCTTCCGAAAGAAGCCTTAAAAGAAGCACCAAAGATATTCAAGGAAGACTGTCGTATAAACTGGAGTAGAAAAGGGGCCGACCTGCACAACTTTATTCGGGGCTTAAGTCCATATCCCACAGCCTGGTGTGTTTTAAATAAAGACAGCAAAGCCATCCAGGCAAAAATCTACAATGCAAGTTTTAAACATGGCATCATCAATGCAGTAGGAGAAGTTCATACGGACAATAAACACAATCTATCAATTGCTTGTCAGGACGGATGGTTAAGCATTCATGAATTGCAAATTGCAGGTAAAAAACGGATGAACACCGAAGATTTCCTCAGAGGGTTTGATGCCACAGGACTAAGTGTTGAACTTTAATCAAAGTATTTGTTTGCACAACCCATTTCTATTTCTATTTCCTGCATGCATCATATGATATCATACAGAAGAGCGATATAAACTCACGGAGGTTTATCACAACAGCATCCGTGATTCAACACTAGAACACAGGCCATCCTGTTGTAACGATCTATTGATTTTTAGTTATCTTCCTTTGGCTTTCTTTTTTTAAGATAGAGTTGCTGTCCTACCACAATGCCGTCGCCCCGCTCCATGCGATTGCGGGTGTAGAGCCACTTGAGCCTTAAGCCATAACGTTGCGAAATGCTGTACATTGTTTCATTTTCGGCCACGGTATGGTATTCAACCTCACGGGCGCGATACCGTTTTGGCTGAATGTAAAGCAACTGCCCCGGGCTTAATCTTGCATTGTCCTCAAGATCGTTGTATTTGTATAATTCCCAATCTCTTAAATCAAACTCCTGAGAAATACTCTTAAAGGTATCGCCAGGCTTCACCTTAACATACTTTACCTTGTTGTTCGAATAAATCTGATGCAAGGCATAAGGTTCAATTACAAATCGATCTACATTGGTCACGCGACGTCGTTCTCTCTCGGTTGCAATCCTTTCACTGCTTGAAAACTGAACATTAACACCACTGTCAAACAGGTAAAGCTCATTGTCCTCTATTATTTTAATAAGGTGACCGGCGTAACGGGGATCAGTGGCATATCCGGCTTTTTTTAATCCATGGGCCCAACCTTTGTAATCTGTCACGTTTAATTCGAATAGAAAAGCATACCGATCGCGTGTGGTTAAAAATTTGGCATGATCTGCGAATGACTCATATGGATGGTTGTACTTTCGGAATTCTTCATTTTTTTTGTCATCATCTCTTTTGACGGTAGGACCGGTCCAGTCGTGTTTTTTTATTCCAAAATGATTGTTTGCTTTTCGCGCAAGGTAAGAGTTTCCGTTATTTGACTCCAGAATACCCTGAGCCAGAGTAATACTGGCGGGGATGCCAAAATTCTCCATGGCCTCAACGGCAAGATCATTGTATTTCTCAATGTACTGTTCTCGGGTCAGTTCATCCTGAGAAAACGCACTCAAACTAATCAATGCAATGCTAAGAATTCCTATTATTTTTTGTTTCATCTGTACAAACTTCGTTTTCGGACCTGCCTAACACATCCGTTTCACAAAGAACGGAAAATCAGGATAAATCATGCCCTATTCAATTAATTCACACAAAAATAGAAACAATTCGCAAATTGTTGATATTTTTTCCTTTATTCAAATGAACCAGCACACTGCTTTTTCTATTTTTATATCAAAATATATTTCATGACAGAATTCACACACTTACATGTTCACTCACAATACTCCATCCTTGACGGTGCCGCATCAGTAAACAAATTGGTAACACGGGCAAAAGAATACGGCATGCGCGCTCTTGCATTGACAGATCACGGAACAATGTTCGGCATCAAGGAGTTCCATGCAACCTGTCGACGCAATGGCATTAAACCCCTGTTAGGCGTAGAAACGTATTTTGTAAATGATGTAGAAGCTAAAATCACAAATAACAGAGGAAACATCACCAAGGACAACAGCAACTGGCACCTGATTCTCATTGCAAAAAATCCAACCGGGTATCGGAATCTTCTAAAACTTGTTTCTTTGGCCAATACCAACGGCGTTTATTACAAGCCACGGATCGACAGAAAATGGCTGGAGGACTATCATGAAGGCCTGATCGTTTCATCGGCATGCCTTGGGGGCGAAATCCCTCAACTGATCATGGAAAACAAGATTGACAAGGCAGAGGAAGCAGCGCTTTGGTATAAAAATCTTTTTGGCGACGATTTTTATCTGGAGTTGATGTATCATCCTGCAGAATCAGAAAAAGAACGCCTGGGTGTTTCAGTCTTTCAGCAGCAGGTCAACGAAGAAATCATCAAACTTTCCGAAAAAACAGGCATCAAATTAATTGCAACAAATGATGTTCACTTTGCAGATGCCGATGATGCCGATGCCCACGACATCCTTATCTGTTTAAATACCGGCAAGGACTTTGATGATCCGGACCGCATGCGCTATACGCGTCAGGAATGGCTCAAAACACCTGAGGAGATGGAAGCACTTTGGGCACATGTACCACAGGCGCTTGCAAACACGATGGAGATTGCAGATAAAGTGGAGGAGTACGAGCTGGATCATGCGCCCATCATGCCAATATTCCCTATTCCAGAGGAATTTGGTACCATGGAAGACTATCGGAGTCGATTTGATGAAAAAGCACTCATAGAGGAATTCGGAGAAGAACGTTATCACAGTCTGGGCGGTTACGATAAGATTGTCAGAATAAAACTGGAAGCTGATTATCTGGAGCACCTTACCTACGAAGGCGCAAAAATTCGTTACAAGGATACCTTTGAAGAAAAAAAGGAACGCATCGACTTTGAATTGAATACCATTAAAACCATGGGCTTCCCGGGCTACTTTCTGATCACTCAGGACTTTATCAATCAAGCCAGAAAAATGGGTGTTTTGGTGGGCCCCGGACGGGGTTCAGCGGCTGGTGCGGCAGTCTCCTATTGTGTGGGAATTACCAATATTGACCCCATAAAATACGATCTCCTGTTTGAACGGTTTTTAAATCCTGATCGGATATCTATGCCCGATGTGGACATTGACTTTGATGATGATGGACGTCAACAGGTGCTGGACTGGGTAACAGATAAATATGGATTGGATAAGGTCGCACACATCTGCACCTTTGGGACAATGGCAACCAAGTCTGCCATTAAAGATGTGGCACGTGTCATCCGCCTACCACTGGAAGAATCAAACCGTTTGGCAAAACTGGTGCCGGAAGCACCTAAGATGAGTTTCAAGAAAGCATATGAGCAATCGCCGGAATTGCTGCAGGAAAAAGAGTCGACGAATCCGATGATTCAGCGAACACTTGAGTTAGCGGAGTCACTCGAAGGCTCTATCCGTCAGACCGGCGTGCATGCCTGTGGCATTCTCATCGGCCGCGATCCTTTAAGCAATAACATCCCGCTGATTCCAACAAAAGAAGAAAAACTGTTCACCACCCAATATGATGGCCGCTTTGTTGAAGACATCGGATTGTTAAAGATGGACTTCCTGGGTTTAAAAACATTGTCAATTTTAAAAGAAACGCTTGAAAACATAAAACGATCCAGGGGAATTGACCTTGACATTGATTCCATACCCGGGGATGATGAACTTACATTTGAGTTGTTTAGCAAGGGGGAAACAACGGCCATCTTCCAGTTTGAGTCACCGGGCATGAAAAAACACCTGCGCAACCTGAAACCCAACCGTTTTGAAGACCTGGTAGCAATGAATGCGCTCTACCGCCCCGGCCCCATGGAATACATCCCTGATTACATTGATCGAAAACATGGCCGGAAAGAGGTTGAGTATGATCATCCGATGATGGAAAAATACCTGAGTGACACCTACGGGATCACTGTTTTTCAGGAACAGGTGATGTTGCTTTCGAGGCACCTTGCAAATTTTACACGAGGCGAATCTGACACCTTGCGAAAAGCAATGGGGAAAAAGAAAATGGACCTCATGGAAAAATTGAAGGTGAAATTCATGGAAGGGTGCAAAGCCAATGAGAAGTTCATGGAGGGTTGCGACCATGATAAAAAGAAGGCAGACAAGCTCATCGACAAAATATGGAAAGACTGGGAAGCATTTGCCAGTTATGCATTTAACAAATCTCATTCGGTTTGTTATGCGCACATTGCCTATCAAACAGGCTATTTAAAGGCGCATTATCCCGCAGAATTCATGGCTGGCGTTTTGTCCCGGAACCTGAACGACATCACCAAGATATCCATATTCATGGAAGAATGTCGACGGATGGGCATGGATGTGAAAGGACCTGACGCAAATGAAAGTTTGCACAAATTCACCGTCAATAAAGATGGTGATATCCGTTTTGCCATGGCCGGCATAAAAGGGATGGGTTCCGGGGCATCGGAAGACATCATCCGGGAACGTGAAAAAAATGGTCCCTATAAAGACTTATTCGACTTTGCTGAACGAATCAACCTGACTTCTGTTACAAAAAAGAACTGGGAAGCACTGGCGCTTTCAGGTGGTTTCGATAGCATGGGCAATCACAAGCGAAGTCAGTTATTTGCAAGCTTACCAAATGAAGACACGACCTTCATTGAAAACATGATCCGCTATGGCAATAAGTATCAGCAGGACAAAGCATCACTTCAGAACTCTTTGTTTGGGATGATGTCTGACAGCGATGTTGAAATCAAGAAACCGGAACTTCCACATTGTGAAGAATGGTCAAACCTGCATCAGCTGGCACTGGAAAAAGAGTTGATTGGCATCTATCTTTCTGCGCATCCATTGGATCAGTTTAAACTGGAGATTGATAACTTTTTCAACACAAAACTACCGGAGCTGGACAACATGGATGAATTACTTGGCAGAGAAATCACCACTGGAGGAATGGTGACAAGTCTGCGACATGGGACCACAAAAAAAGGAAACCCCTATGGCATTCTTACCGTTGAAGACTATTACGGCCAATTTGAGTTTGCATTCTTTGGAAGTGATTACATCAATTACAAGAATTTTTTCCAGGAAGGGCTCTCACTCATGATCAAAGGGCGTGTACAGCAACGCAGGTGGGGCGAAGGTCTGGAGATGAAGATCGCAAGCATCTCCCTTTTGAATGATGCACGGAAAAATCTGCTGAAAAAAATCACCATCGAAATGAATCTGAATGTTATAAATCCATCCCTTGTTCAACAATTGAATGCAACATTATCTGAACACAAGGGTGAAACAATGCTTTCGTTTAAAATTTTCAATAACAAACAGAAGCAGGCTCTGACATTTCATTCAAGAGGAGTCAGGGTCAACGTAGATGATGAATTGTTGTCATATCTGGATGCAATCCCTGATCTGACATATAAAATAAATTAACGCTTTATGGCTCAAAATGTAGCATTGGTATTATCCGGAGGTGGTGCACGAGGGACTGCACACATTGGTGTGATCGAAGAATTGGAACGACGCGGCTATCACATAACATCCATTTCCGGTACCTCGATGGGGGCACTTGTTGGAGGTGTTTACGCCCTTGGGAAACTTCCCGAGTTCAAAGAATGGATCTGCAGTCTCGACAGATTAAAAATGTTTCAACTGGTTGACTTCACCTTTAGTGCCCAGGGACTGGTAAAAGGTGATCGGGTTTTGAATAAAATGAAAGAATTCATTCCCGACACAAAAATCGAGGACCTTCCGATTCCGTATACAGCTGTTTCAGTTGATATTCGCAACTGGAAGGAAGTCATTTTTAAAAAAGGCAGTATTTATGAGGCCATTCGTGCTTCTATCTCAATCCCAACAGTTTTCACCCCCGTTGAAAAGGAAGACATGCTACTTGTGGATGGCGGTTTACTGAACAACATTCCGGTCACGCATGCCGTCCGAACCGATGATGATCTTTTGATTGCAGTGAATGTGAATGGAAATGTCCCTTTGGAAAAACCTGTATTAACAACAGCAGAAATCTCTAAATCGGAATCTGTTTACAAAAAACGCATAAAAGAGTTCCAGAGCCATCTCCAAAAAATAAGCCCCGTGAATCATCATGAAGAAAAGATGGGATACTTTGACCTGATTAATAAAACCATTGGGCTGATGACCTATCACATTGCTCAAAGTCAAATCGATAAAAACCCTCCGGATCTTATGATTGAAGTATCAAGGGATGCGTGTGGCACTTATGACTTTTATAAATCAGAGGAACAGGTAGAAATTGGCAGACTGGCAGCCATTAAATACTTAGATGCATTTGAAGGCAGTTTGTAAAAACAACATTAAATCTCAAATTTCAATAAAAGTTGTTACTATTTGAGACTTCAATAAACCAGTCAGGCTTCGGATGGTTTAAACATTGTATAAAAAGACAAAAAAATGAAGCAAATATTAGTTCTTGGGGCGAGCAACAGTCGCCAATCCATAAATAAAACGTTCGCAACATGGGCAGCTTCCCGTCTGGCAGATGCTGAGGCGCTCATTGTTGATTTAAATGACTTTGAAATGCCTTTGTTTGGCGTCGATCGTCAGAAACGCGATGGCATCCCAACCAGGGCACAACAGTTTATTGATGTCATTTCATCTTCTAATGGGATTATTTTATCCCTGGCGGAGCACAATGGCAGTTATACAACAGCCTTTAAAAACATCATTGACTGGAGTACGCGAATTGACAAGTCTATTTGGCAAATGAAACCAATGTTATTGCTTTCCACCGCACCGGGTCTGCGCGGAGGCAAAAGTGTCATGGAAACAGCGCTTATGTCTTTCCCACATTGGGGTGGGAAAATCATCTCAAGCTTTTCGTTGCCGTCTTTTAATGAAAATTTCAATGTAAATGATGGCATTGTGAACCCGGAATACAGTACGGCATTCAATCAGGCACTGGATCTGTTTCAGAAGTCAAT